>NZ_LWGJ01000001.1:0-8016 GCF_001635845.1 Oleiphilus sp. HI0132
TTCACTCAGTGATGAGTTACATAAACTTGTCACTGTTTACCATCATAGGTATCACCTTATTATCGATATTCTTTTCTTTTTGGGTGACAGAGCAAGCCGATTCCGATGCTCATGCGATTAACCTCTCAGGTTCAATGCGCATGCAGACCTATCATATAGGCTTAACCGCTACTCACTCCCCAAATGACATCGGGCCGCTAATAGAAAAACTAGACCAAACCTGGAATAACACCCTTTTTACTAACCTTCACTCATCCCTTTCAAACCCTGACTTGGAACAAGCTTTTACAAACGGCTACCAGCATTGGTTTGAGATCGTCAAACCACGTTTGAAGAACGGTGAAAAACCAATCCCCGAAACACTTACCTTGCTCAACAAACAAGTTGATCTAACCGATATTCTGGTATCTGAGCTTCAGCTAGAAGCTGAGTCAAAAATTCGCACACTTCGAACCTTCCAATTATTTGCCATGCTGTTCACCACCTTGGTTGGTAGCCTGATTTTTTATCTGCTTAAAAACCGTGTAGAAAGCCCCCTGGGCCGCCTGACAGAAGCTGCAAAAATGATTCGTGATGGCTACATCCAGCAGCACATCGACATTCCTGGTAAAGATGAGCTGGCTTTACTAGCGCAAACCTTTAACCAGATGAGCCAATCAATCGCTGAAACTTATCAACAGCTAGAAAGCCGGGTTGAAGAACGAACCAAAGAACTAAAACGAAGTAATACCGTCCTAGAATATTCCTTCGGCGTTGCCAGGAAAGTACTGGAAGATCAAGACAAGAGCCTGGATTACCAAGAAATTATCAATGATCTAGGCATGATACTAATGGTTAAAGATATTGAGCTCTGCCTATTTACGACACAAGGCGAACGCCCTTATTTGCAGATTGACATGCATGATGATGATGAACAGCTTTGCAATCGCTTTACCTGTGAAGGCTGCCGCGGTGACGGACCTTTCAATCAATTAGCTGAGGATGCTTTGATATATCGATACCCAGTCATTCATCAAGCAAAACAGTATGGTGTGATCAAATTACCTCAATCGAAAGACAAACCCCTTCTCTTATGGCAACAAAAATTGGTCCAATCTAGCGCTGACCAACTGGCCATCGCTTTATCTTTACAGGAGACCAAAGAGCAAGAACACCGCTTGGCGATGCTTAGTGAGCGTACAGTAATGGCCCGAGAGCTTCACGACTCTCTAGCTCAATCGCTCTCTTACCTGAAGATTCAAGTAACACGCTTACAAAAGTCACACGATAAGAAAAAGTATGAGATGCAACAGCCAATTATTGATGAGCTGAGTGAGGGCCTTTCATCAGCTTACCGTCACTTACGTGAACTACTCACCACCTTCCGCTTAAAAATCGATGATAAAGGTTTACATGGCGCAATTGAGCAAACCATTAAGCAATTGAGAGCGCGAACCGAGATGCACATTAACCTGAAGAATTCACTGAAGAATATTCCTTTGAGTCCTTCTGAGGAAATTCACGTGCTACAAATTCTTCGTGAGGCCAGCCAGAATGCTGTCAACCACTCTAAGGGTACACGCCTGGATATTAGCTTACTTCAGCAAACTGACAAAACCATCCAACTGGAAATTAAAGACGATGGAGTAGGGCTGTCCAGCAACCCAGAAAAGTTAAATCATTATGGCCTGGCCATCATTCAAGAACGCAGTCGGCACTTGAACGGTGAGCTAGTTGTTAAGAGCTCTCAAGAGGGTATCCAAGGTACTCAAATCCAGCTTCGTTTCTCACCCAGTTACCTCAGAGAAAGTGATGAAAGTAAAGTTATCATACGCTCGTAACACGCAAATCACATTTCTCCCATTTGAGCGGTGACCTTACTTGGCATCGTTCTGCACACCAACTAACATAGAACGCTTCACTCTAATCGCTTAAAAGACCAATAATAACGATGACAAGCCATTACGAAAAAAGCGTTGAAGAGCTTCAGCTCGAATATGCAAACAAGCGTCGCTTCCCCTTCATAAAGTTTTCTCAGTCACTTGAAAGTGAGTTCAGGGAATATCGACACCAACGCTTACTAGAACGAATTCCTGCAATTGGAGTTGCCGCATTATTCATTTTTTTCTTATTTGCTTTACTAGATATCTACACGCTCCCCGAGTCTGTCTACGTCGTCACAACCTGTATTCGTCTGTTTATAGTTTGCCCTCTCATCGCTATAACAATGATCGCCGCCCGAATGAATTGGTCGATACGCGCGTATTCAAGTCTGTATATGAGTGCCTACATAGTCTCTGGCTTAAGTATCGTTGCTATTATGTACACTACACGAATTAATGATGCGCAAATGCCTTACGACGGTGTGTTGCTGCTCTTGGTTTTTGGCTATTTCCTAATGGGCTCGCCGTATACTTTGGCCACATTAGGTGGAGTGATCGTATCGCTGGGCTATTTTACCCTTGAGCTCAATCTGAACTCTCCCAGCCATATTATCAGCTCAAATGCTGCGTTTATTATTACACTCAATTTTATGGGGGCGATTGGCAGCTACATGCAAGAACGATCACGGCGTAGCCTCTTTCTCAATAAGAAGCTGGTTGAACTTGCAAAGTCTAGAGACCAGCAAGAAATATCCTCACGTACGAGGCTGTTAGCCACCGCCAGTCATGACTTGAGACAGCCTCTACACGCTATGAACTTACTTATTGAGACCTTAGAAAACCAGCTTCCCAAGGGAGATTCTTTAGCCTTAACACAAAAACTTAAGCTCGCCATTAATCAACTAAGCCAGTTACTTAGCTCTTTACTCAATATCTCAAGGTTAAATGCCGGCATTGTTGAAGCAAAGAATACAAACTTTGATCTTTCAAGTTTGATCGGCTCACTAATTCCCGAGCAAAACATTCGTGCGGAAGAGCTTGGTATGACGATTCGCACCGAAGGCCCCTCACCTTGTATTGTAAAAAGTGACCCAATCTTAGTCGAGAGAATATTTCGAAACCTTTGCGAAAATGCATTTAAGCATGCCGATGCAACCGGAGTAAAAGTCAATTGGTACAAAGAAGGCAAAACTATCTTCTTGGAAGTGGAAGACAATGGCAAAGGAATTCCTGAAGAAGAAATGGAAAGTATCTTCGACGAGTTTCATCAAACGGATCAATCTAACAAGCAAGGTATGGGCTTAGGGCTTGCGATTGTCAAACAGCTAAGTGAGCTATTAGAAGTCAAATACGGCGTCAGAGCAGGAAAACATAAGGGCGCATGCTTTTGGCTAGAGCTGGCGCAAGCCTATTCTCTCGAGAAACCGATTAACAATGCACCAGCACAAGTGCCACGCCCCAGCCCTGATAAGCGCATTCTCCTAATCGATGACGACCAAAGTGTCCTGGATTCATGCCAAATACTGTTAGCCAATTGGGGCTACTCCGTCGCCGCAGTTAAGAACCCTTACGATGCGTTAAGCTGCAGCGAGTCAGAAATTTTCGACCTTATTATCTGCGACTATCGCTTTCCTGCTTATCCACAAAATGGCATTGAACTGATACTAGAGATGAGAAAAAGAGCAGCGACCGCCACGCCCGCAATTTTAATCACAGCCGACACTCAGCAAGAAGTCAGCGAAGAAGTCAGTCAGAGTTTTGTTGAACAGGATCTAAATATTACCGGAATCGCCTTTAAACCATTAGCTCCCGCCAAATTAAAGCTAATGATTCAGCACTACTTACAGGCAAAGAATTAGCCTATTTGAGGCTAATTTTTAAGCCGCTACAATGAATGGCCGCTAAGCAATTATTCTAACAAGCCCAAATCGACTGCTACCCGAGCACATTCAGTGCGGTTATGTACGTTTAGCTCGCTAAATAAGGTCTTCATATGGCTCTTGATCGTATGCTCGGTCAAATGTAGGCGCTGGCAGATTTTCTTGTTTGGTAAGCCTTCACACACTAACTGTAAAACTTCCTTTTGCCGAGGTGTTAACTCTGGTAATTCAGCAACTTGTTGTGACTGATAAAAGTCTGGCAGGCAATTCTCGCCTTCCATGACTTTTTTTATCTGATTAAGGATCACTTCACTGCTGCTGGCTTTACTAATAAAACCACTAGCCCCAGCCTTAAGGGCTCGCTGAACATCCCTGAGTTCCTCGGAAGCTGACAAAATAATTGCCGGGATGAATATTTTCTGCTCAGACAGGTATCGAAGAATAGACAGCCCCCCCTCATCAGGTAAGCATAAGTCGAGCAATATCAAGTCATAACCCTGATTTTGTCCAAGGTGATTTTGAGCCTCTATCACGCCATGAGCACATTCGATCACAACCTCTTCGCTCAAACGCTTAAGCACAAATGAAAGTCCTTCCAGATAGACTGGATGGTCCTCTATCACTAATAATTTCAGTTCACCACTCATCGGCGAAAAGCAAGAAGCTTGCATAACAGTATGATTACCAGGCTGATGTTATATTTGTTTTTTAGCATGCATATTATGCTGATATTAACACCTGCTTAGCAAGCCAATTATTGGCCATTTATTAACCAGTAAACATAAAAAACCGCGCTAGTTGCGCGGTTTTTTATTTTAAGCCATAACTTACAACTTATGGATTGTCGTTATGGATTATAGTGCTCGCAGCTCTTACGTAGGTAGAACCACCAGTTAAGAACGATACATACGGCGTAGAACGTTGCGAAGCCATATAGCGCGTACTCAGGAGTCGTCGCCTTGATTTGCTCACCCAATACTTTAGGCATAATGAATGCACCGTATGCTGCCACCGCTGCAGTCCAACCCAATACCGGACCTGCTTGCTCTTTATTGAATACCTGAGAGATGGTACGGAAAGTAGAACCGTTACCAATACCTGTTGCAGCAAACAAGACTAAGAACAATACGAAGAATGGTACGAAGAATTCTTCAGGTGTTGCTGACTGGTAAGCGGCTTTCATGAAGTAAGCAACACCGATCGCGCACGCTACCATAATTACCGCACAAACCTGAGTAACTAAAGCACCACCTACTTTATCAGAGATCCAACCACCAACTGGACGAATCAAAGCACCGATGAAAGGCCCCATCCAGGCGTACATTAAAGCACTTGGCCCATTAGGGTTAGCCGTGTTGTGTGTCATCACACCATCAACCATCACGTGCTGGAAACCAAATACAACTTTAATCGTTAGCGGGAAAAATGCTGCAAAACCAATGAATGAACCAAAAGTCATTGTATAAATAACTGTCATTGCCCAAGTATGCTTGTTATCAAAGATTTTGTACTGACGCGTTAAGCTCTCACCGATCTGACCTGGAATCGCTTTCAAAGCAAATACTGTCGCTGCGATAACAATAGGTAATACGATCCACTTACTTACACCAAAACCTGAACCACCCACTTTCTCAGGAAGCATCAACCATAGGCCGAAGATTGCACAAGCAAAGCCAACCAGCAACATCATTGAAATTAAGCCGAAAGAACCAACAGGGCCAGGAATACTTGGCGAAATGTGGTCTTCACGCAAGTTATTCATACCGAACCAGCCAGCAAGTGCGAGAGGAATCAGGAAGAGCAACCACACGAAGCCTGCATTTTGAATCCATGCTTCAGTACCTGCAGGAATCTTACCGATCAAGGTACCTGAAGTATTAACTAGCGTCATTGACTCGCCGCCTAGTGCGCCGAACATGCCAACAGTCATCGCCAATGGAACCAGAATCTGCATCGTAGTAACACCAAAGTTACCCAGACCCGCATTCAAACCTAGCGCCAAGCCCTGCTGCTTCTTAGGAAAGAAGAAACTGATGTTTGACATTGAAGATGAGAAGTTACCACCACCAAAGCCAGATAGAAGCGCTAGTACCTGGAAAACCCAGAAAGGTGTTTCAGGGTTAGACAGCGCGATACCTGTACCGGCTGCAGGTAGCATGAGTAATGCTGTGGTAAAGAAGATTGTATTTCGGCCACCCGCCAAACGGATAAAGAAGGTGCTGGGTATTCGTAGCGTTGCACCCGTCAAACCGGCAATCGCCATTAAAGTAAATAGTTGTGATTTTTCATAGGGGAAGCCCAAGTTCAACATTTGAACCGTGATGATGCCCCAATACAACCAAACCGCGAAGCCGCAAAGCAAACTCGGGATAGAAATCCACAAATTTCGGTTGGCTATTTTCTTACCGGTGGATTCCCAGAACTGCTCGTCCTCCGGATCCCATTTTTGAATATCCGACATAGAATTTCTCCCAATGTTATAAATAATGCTAAGTCACGTTCATCATGCGCAAGCCTATAAACAAGAACAATCGACTCAAGGGAGTAGGCATTTCTTCACCCTTTACTTACCCCCCAATACCTACTACTGGGTAGTACCCTTGCCAGCACCTGCATTGTCGCTACGCTGCGTAAAACAAGGGGTACAACACATGCGACCAGAAGTAGGTACATTTCGGTGCCTACTCTCTCTAAGCCTCCACGAGTAAAGCCTGTCGAACATGATTCACGTCAATTTTGAGAACCAGGGTTCTTGCCAAATGGCGCGTTCTAAGACAGAGTTGCGACTAGATAAGATTCTTAAACCAGAAACTAAGCGCCGCATAAAGGTTGAAGCACTCATGAGCCAGATCCCCGCCACCATATTATTAGTTGATGACCACCCTTTATTAAGAAAAGGACTAACCCAGCTGATTGAATTCGAAGATGAGCTAGAAGTCATTGGTGAAGCAAGTGATGGGCATAGCGCCCTAGAGCTTGCTAAAGAGCACGAGCCCGACCTAATCGTGTTAGATCTGAATATGCAAGGTATGGATGGTTTGGAAACACTTAGAGCCATGCGAAATGCCGAGATCACCTCCCGTATCATCATGCTAACCGTAAGCGATAGTGATGAAGACGTTGTTTGCGCTATTACTTATGGTGCCGACGGCTACCTGCTTAAAGATATGGACCCTGAGCAAATACTGGAAAAGCTAAAAGAAGCCGCGCTTGGTAAAATGGTGATCAGTGAGAAGCTAACACATGTTCTGGCCGGAGCAATACGAGGCGGCAACGATAAGAAATCGAACTTATTAGCCAAACTAACCAGCCGGGAACACGAGATCCTGAAACTCATAGCCAAAGGTATGAGCAACAAGCTTATTGCCCGTGAACTCGATATCTCTGACGGAACCGTGAAGGTTCACGTCAAACATGTCCTGAAAAAACTAGGTTTGAATTCTCGAGTTGAAGCCGCAGTATGGATGGTGAATCAGAAGGGCTAAACTTCACTCAGCTTTTAGCTCACTTTTGACCACTCTGGGCATGTCACCAGGTGGTCATTAACCATCCCCACAGCCTGCATAAAGGCATAGCAAATAGTCGGACCGACAAAGGTAAAGCCGCGCTTTTTCAAATCTTTCGACATTGCTTCGGACTCTGGCGTTACAGCCGGTACATCTGCCATCGTCCGCCAGCTGTTAACTATCGGCTTAGCGCCAACAAATGACCAAAGGTACTTTGAAAAGTCACCCTCATTCTTTTCAATCTCGAGAAATTCGCGTGCATTTTTAATAATAGAGTTCACCTTAAGCTTATTTCGAATCACACCTGAATTAAGCAGTAATTCATCTATCTTCGTCTGGTCATATTCTGCAATACGCTTAGGATCGAAATTATCATATGCTTCGTAATAGCTTTTTTCTTTTCGTAAAATCGTAATCCAGCTCAAACCCGCTTGTTGGCCATCAAGGCAAAGTTTGGCAAATAGATCCTGGCTACCCCACCTTGGCTTGCCCCAAATTTCATCATGATATTGCTGATATAAAGGGTCATTACCGCACCAGGGGCAACGTTTCTCTTGTGAGCAGTTTTCGGTCATTTTTTAGTTCCTTTTTAGTTCTTTATTGCTCAGCTCGTTTTATAATGTCAGCTTCGCGGTTCAAGGTTCTGTTCTAAAATAGCCACTCTAGAGGGTTACACTGTGTCGACCATCCTTAATTTCAAATCCAAGAAGTTCTGGCTCATTCTTTTCTTTTTAATCTACAGTGTATTCGGCTGGTTTGCTGTACCTT
>NZ_LWGJ01000002.1:0-19632 GCF_001635845.1 Oleiphilus sp. HI0132
CTTATCCTCTGCACTGGAAAATAATACAAACAAAATGATGACCTGAATAAACGCCCTGGGAGACAGATTCGTGACCACACTACTTATTGGACTGATTATTTTTATCGGTATTCATCTTTTACCTACCTTGCCCGAATTGCGACAAAAATATATCGATAAACTTGGAGAACTGCCCTACAAAGGCATATTTGCGGTGATTTCTATAGCAGGTTTTGCTCTGATTATTATGGGTAAGGCCGATGCTCCGTTTATTTCTATTTGGCAACCACCACAGTTTTTGTCACACCTGACCAAGCTTCTGATGCTGCCTGCATTTATTTTGCTTGTTGCGGCCTATATCCCTTCCAACATTAAACGTAGAGTTCGTCACCCAATGTTAGCTGGCGTAAAATTGTGGGCTTTGGGGCACCTGTTAATCAATGGTGATGCGGCTTCAATTCTGTTATTTGGTGGTTTTCTTGCCTATGCTGTAATAGATATGATTCGTGCGAACAAACGGTCAGAATGGGTCAAGCCGGAACCTAAGCCAGCCTATATGACATTTGTTGTTATAGGTGTCGGCGTGATCGCCTATGGTGCTGTCGCGATGCACCATATGCAATTGTTTGGCGTGCCGCTTTTCTAGGTACGTTACGTTTCTTTAGCGAAAGTCTTTTATAGTGTGATTTTGCGGCAAAGCTATCCCTAAGTTGAGGTGGTAAATATGGCGACGTTTGTATTCTTTGTATTCAGTCTCTTGTGTTTGGCAATGGCTGTTAATGTATTGCGTCCCCATTACTCTCATCCGAAATGGATAGTTCTTAGCTTTTTGCTGGGCTGGCTGACCGGAGAGCTGGCTTTGCACGTTATTGCATTTCAGTTGATAGTTGTCTTCCTCTTTGTTGTTTTTGGTGCGGTCGACAGTTTTATTCCAGCCGTGTCATTAGTGATATGTGTGCTTTCCTGGCTGTTTCTAAGTTACCACTATTTTTCTGGTTACAAAGCCAAAGGTCTGATGGATCAGATCGTTATTCCTCATCGTCGTAAGGAAGATAATAGCTCCTGGAGCCGTCATGAAGAGCTTGATACTTTTCGGCTGCTTTATCCCTTCTACAGTTGGACAGATCCCGGTGTGCAAAATATTAAAGACGTCGTTTACCATAAAGTTGATGGTATGAATCTGAAGCTCGATATTCGCCGAGCAAGAACGACCGCCAATTTTGCGCCGGTACTATTTCAGATTCACGGCGGTGCCTGGACTCATGGTTATGGCAGCAAAAAGGAGCAAGGTATTCCGCTTATGGTGGAAATGGCTAAACGGGGTTGGATTTGCGTAGCCATTGACTATCGGCTAAGTCCGAAGGCGACCATGCCAGAGCATATAATCGACTGCAAAAGAGCCTTGGCTTGGGTGAAGGAGCATATTAAGGAGTATGGTGGTAATCCTGACTTCATCGTAACAACAGGGGGCTCTGCCGGTGGCCATTTATGTTCTTTGCTCAGTCTGAGCGCCAATGATGAAAGTCTACAACCTGGCTTCGAAGATGTAGATACCAGTGTGCAAGGTTGTATTCCCTATTATGGTATTTACGACTTGATGAATGAGCAGAATCTGCAACTGACGGTTGGCCTGGATATCATCATGCGCAAGAATATTATCAAACAGACAAAACAAGAAAATACCGAGATATATCGTCATATGTCGCCGATCAATCACATTAATGAAGCGGCACCTCCTTTCCTCATCATTCATGGCGATAAAGATTCGCTGACGTCTCTAGGGGAAGCGCAATACTTTGCCAGTCGGCTAGATGAAGTGTCTAAGCAAAGTGTGGAGTTTGCCGAGATCGGGGGGGCGCAACACGCCTTTGATGTATTCTCTTCGCTACGCAGCGACTATGTATTATTAGGGGTTGCTGAGCGTCTTGAGCAATGGCATCGAGATTTTCTTAAGAAAAATAAAGGAAATTAAAGAAAACTCCTATTTAGCGACAAAATATGTCGCTCCGCTCCATATTATAGATCCTGTACTTACTTAGCAGCACACATTAAATGCTGCTGACCTATATCATCAGGAGATCTAATATGTTCAGAATTAACGCATTCACTCAAAAAGGCACTAAGTTTCGTTTCCGCATCAAAAGCGACAACATTCATAATGTTCGTGACACTTTAAAAGAGATTTTTGAAGGTCAGGATATGCGTTTGGTACTGGTTGAGCCAGTTTAATAGAGGAAGTATGTATTGACGCTAGAGCCAATAGTTTCATGCTTATCTCGTTTAAACTTAATGTTAGTGTTGACGCTTTATATAGTTCGCCCGTATCAAGTCGATGTTATCGATAAGGTCCTGTTTGATGATGTCGGGCGATATCACTTTGGCCTGAGGGCCTAATGACATTAACCAGTTTCTGAGTTGAACCGTGCGCTTAGTTGTAGCACTTAAGCTCCAGTCATCATCGTGAGCGTGATGTAGCTCCTGATCGTGACTGATAGGGTTGTCGTGTAAGTCTTGTATTAAATTGCTGTGTTTTCCCGTCGTAATACTCAGCTCCAGGGTGTAAGTCTGAGCGTCTTGAAAGTCGATTAAGACATCCATATTTCCTTGATCTAGATAGCTTTTTAGCTCGAAATCTTCAGGCACCGCATTTGCGTGACTGCTAACACTTAAGTCACTTATCTTATGAATCAAGAAACTTCGAAAAGCCTCATCGCCCTTTTGCATGTCACCTTCCTTCTTGGCGACTAAATATATTTTCGGCAGCATAATCGCAACGCCGAAAGGATGAACCTCATAATCTTTGAGTTTTCCTTGGCTTTGATAGCTTAGTATCAGGCGTTTGCGATGAAGGATAGCGCTGTATATCCGGTTTAGCATTTCCAGGTCAAAATCGGCAGCCTTTAACTGTTGCCCGCGTTGGAAAAATTCTACGGCGCTAGTCAGGCGTTGATAATGCTTGGGGGAAATCGACTTCTCTTGTTTTAGAAGCTTGTCTTGAGCTTCCTGAAAAATAGATTTAAGGACATTCTGAGTATCAACAGGTAAGACTTGCTTCAGATGCTTTTGGCTTATGGAGAGTGCCAATGCCATGTAGTCAGGCATTTTCTCAAAACTGTAGCCAATAAGAGAATAAGGGTCGAGACGCCAGAGCCGGCTCTTTCCCAGGCCTTTTTCAGTGCTTAGGCCAAACTCGTTATGGTAGTCGTTATCGTCTATTTCGTCACCGAGTAGGAACTTCAAGTCACGTTGTACGAGTCTAAACTGGCTTTTTGCTTTGGAGGCCTGAGTATCCAGATAGCCTGCATCACTCAAATGCTGAATAATTTCATCCGTGCCGATGGCGAGGTGCTGCGACTTCAAATAGTTGAGTATTTCTAATCTTCTAAGAAAGGTTTGCATTGGTCCTCACTTTCAATACGGTGGCTTATTGCAAAGCGCGCAACAAACCAATAAAACTGACGAGCAGTAAGACGCTACCCATTACGCGATAGAATACGACTGAGTCGGTTTCTTGTAGTTTTCGGTGAAACTTTAAACCTAACAGGTGGCCAAGAGCCGCGCAGGGTAGCAGCCATAGTTGGTGGATTAGGTGGAAGTCGACATTCAGATAAACAAAAGCAGCGACTTTGATCGATACCAAAATAAACCATAGGGCAAACAAGGTGTCGCGTAGCTGCTCTTTCTTAACATGTGAGGCGAAAACAGCTGTCAATAAAGGCGCTCCGATGAGTGAGGTGCCACTGACGTAACCACCGAGCATTAAAAAAGTGATATCCAGCGACTTAAAACGGCTCTTAAAGGGCTTGTTAAAAATATAAGTGACGGAATAAACCGCGACGATAGAAAATATTATTAAACCCATTACGGTAGCAGGCAAGGTTATGAGCCCAAATACGCCAATAATCTTAGGAATCAGCATAATTAGAAGCGCACGCTTTAGATAGGGCCAATCAATAGCAGGTTCGTCTTGTGTGCCCTGATGTGCATATTTCTTGCGAACCTTGTGATTTTCAAAAAATATTAAGCCCGAAAAGAATAGCAATTGAAGTGAGATAATTGGCAGGTAAAGCAAAGGGTCATTGTGAATTAACAGTAGGAAAGGCAGAGATAGGACTGCGCCCCCAAATCCCAAGCCTGAGCGCACAAAACCACTCCAAATAAAGGTGAGGGCAATTAATACGCACTGAACAAGGCTGAGTTCTGACATTAGTTTTAATCAGCGTCCTGATTACGCTTTTGTTTTGCCTCTTCTTCAGCCTGGCGTTTGGCTTCAATCATGGCGCGGAACTCAGCAAGTTCACGCTCCATCATTTCTGGGGTCTCGAGGCAAATCTGGCCTAACTTGCCTGAACGTAATTCGTTAAGAATAATGGTTGCTGCCTGATATAAGTCGACAACGCCACCCGCCCTTAGGCAACCGCGTTTACTACCGATAAGTTTTAATAACTCCAACTTATCTTGCTGAAGATCAAAGGTAGAGAAGTCGAGCTTGAAGCGAGTTGCCAAGGCTTCCGGGTAATGGTTTGCCAAATGCTCCAGGGCAAAAATAGCGACGGATTCATATTCCATTGCGGTGTCTTTAACCGCGCCTGTTGCAGCTAAACGATAACCGCAGGTTTCGGGTTCGAGTTTTGGCCAGAGTACGCCTGGTGTATCCGAGAGAACGATACCGTTATCAAGATTAATCTTTTGCTGGCGTTTGGTGACCGCAGGTTCGTTGCCAACTTTTGCAATAGCTCTGCCAGCGATGGAATTAATCAGGGTAGATTTACCGACATTAGGGATGCCCATAATCATGGCGTTAATGGGTTTATCTGAATCTTGACGATGTGGTGCGAGTTTTCGACATAGGTTGGCGATAGCGCCTTTGTTGCTAAGCGTATTAGCACTAATCGCCAAGGTTTTAACTTGTGCATCTTTTTCGAAGTGTTCTTGCCAAGCTTTGATTACTTCTGGGTCAGCTAAATCAGACTTGTTGAGAATTTTAATGCAAGGCTTATCTTCTTTAAGTTGTCGAATCATTGGGTTGGAGCTACTGAATGGAATTCGAGCGTCCAGTATTTCTATCACCACATCTATTTGAGACATGACTTTCTTAATTTCTTTGCGGGCCTTGTGCATGTGGCCCGGAAACCACTGAATTGCCATCTACTTGTCCTGATTCTTAAGGGAGTCTGGACGAGTATCCAAACCTTGTTTTGAAAGGTCATCCATATGCTGGTTTTTCAGTTTGACGTAATTGCTTGCAGTGTACTTGAAAAAGGTTTTTTCCTTGTCACTGATGGGGCGGATCTTTTTTGCTGGGCTGCCACGATACATGTGGCCGGATTCCAGAACCTTACCTGGCGGGACAACGCTACCTGCCGCGAGAATAACCTCTTCTTCGATCACTGCGCCATCCATAACGATCGCTCCCATGCCCACTAACACTCGATCTTTTACAGTGCAGCCATGTAACAGTGCTTTATGGCCAACGGTAACGTCTGAACCAATGGTGAGTGGAAATCCATCTGGATTATAGGGGCCAGCATGTGTGATGTGTAACACTGAGCCATCCTGAATGCTGCTGCGTTCGCCAATTCGAATTCTATGCATATCGCCGCGAATCGCAACTAAAGGCCAGATCGAACTATCGGCGCCGATTTCAACATCACCAATGACAATGGCTGTTGGATCGACGAAAACTGATGAGTCTAGTTTTGGGGACAAGTCGAGATAGTTTCTCACGCAGCTCATAGGGCGATCCTCTTGTGATACATCTGGTGGTGTTATTGACTTAAGCATTTTTGTGGTCCAACTTAAGGGGCAGAGAATACCGAATATTAGCGATATTCACCAGTATCTAGCGCTATGCGAGCTAGTTGCTATAGTGAGATTAAGGGCTTTAAAAAATCACCAATGCCCCCATAAAGAATGAATTGTTACAAGCTGCTTAGCTCGCTTGCCTTAAAAACATACCAAATAGATAGAGTTAAAATTAATGAACCCATTGTTAGCTGATTCGCCACTACCGCTGTTTGAGCAGATTACATTAGAGCACTTTGAGCCCGCCTTAGATAAGGTGCTTGCTGACAACAGAGCTTTAGTCGAAAAGCTTGTGACGGATAAACAATATTCTTGGCAAGATTTTGCTTACCCGATAGAAAGTGCTGACGATCGTTTGAATAATGTCTGGTCGGTTATTTCCCATTATAACGCAGTACTAAACTCCGATGAGTTGAGAGAAATCTACAAGCGTCTTATCGCTAAATTGACAGAATACAGTACTGAAATGGGACAGAATAAAGACTTGTTTTTAGCTTATCAGGCCTTGGCTGATAGCGATGAATACGCAGGGCTGAGCCAAGCTCAAAAGCAGTCAATCAAACATACACTTCGTGGCTTCAAATTGTCGGGCGTGGCCTTGGAAGATGATGAAAAAGAAGCCTATTCGGCATTGAAGAAAGAGATGTCAGAGCTGACCAACAGCTTTTCAGAAAATGTCTTGGATGCGACTCAGTCTTGGACGCTCTATTTTGAAGACGTTGATTCACTTGCAGGTCTGCCAGAAAGTGCACTACAACTGCTCGAAAGCCAGGCAAGAGCTAAGGGGCATGAGAAGGGGTATCTGATTACCCTGGATATTCCTAGTTATTTGCCGGTTATGACTTACTGCGATGATGCCAATATCCGTGAGCAGCTGTATCAGGCTTATTTGACTCGCGCTTCCGACCAAGGACCTGATGCGGGTAAGTGGGATAATAGTAATAATATCCAACGCATACTCACTTGCCGTCAGGCGCTTGCTAAGTTGCTGTCGTTTGACAATCATGCCGAGCGCTCCTTAGCGACTAAAATGGCAGACACGCCAGATGAAGTGATTGAGTTTTTAGAGCAGCTTGCAGGCAAGGCTATTGATTACGCAAAAAATGAAGTAGAAGAGCTTAAAGCCTATATGAAAGAAGAGTTCGGTGTGGCTGAACTGAATCCCTGGGATGTGGGCTATTATTCCGAAAAGCTTCGACAGGCTCGTTTTGATATTTCGCAAGAAGCGTTAAAGCCATACTTCCCAGCACCAGTGGTTCTGCAAGGCATGTTTGATGTGGTTCAGAAACTGTTTGGCATTGAAGTCAAAGAGCGCCCTGAGGTGAAAACCTTCCACCAAGATGCTCGCTATTACAGCATTTATAGCGAGGGTGAAGAAGTAGCTGGTTTCTATCTGGATATCTATGCCCGAAAAGACAAACGTGGTGGCGCCTGGATGGCAGACTGTCGTGCACGCAGACGTTTGGCCGATGGCTCTGTGCAAATGCCGGTAGCTTTCTTGGCGTGTAACTTTACACCGCCTGTTGCGGATGAGAGCGGTAATCTGGCAGATAGCTTGTTAACTCACAATGAAGTGACGACACTGTTCCATGAGTTCGGACATGGTTTGCACCATATGTTAACCAAAGTCGATGTTGCTGGGGTATCAGGTATTTCTGGGGTGCCTTGGGATGTGGTTGAACTGCCAAGTCAGTTTTTGGAAAACTGGTGCTGGCAGGAAGAATCGATAGCTATGATCAGTCGTCACTACCAAACAGGAGAAGCGCTGCCGAAGGATATGTTGGATAAGATGCTAGCAGCGAAATACTTTCAAAGTGGCATGATGATGATGCGCCAGCTTGAGTTTGCCTTGTTTGACTTCCTCTTGCATAGAGATTACTCAGAAGCAGATAACACCGATGTGCAAGCAGTGCTGGAGTCTGTTCGAGAGCGAGTTGCGGTAATTGATTCGCCAGAATATACGCGTTTTAGCCACTCCTTTAGCCATATATTTGCTGGTGGCTATTCGGCGGGTTATTACAGTTATAAGTGGGCAGAAGTCTTAGCAGCAGATGCGTTTTCCCGCTTTGAGGAAGAAGGTGTCTTTAACGTGCAAACGGGTAAAGACTATAAAGAAAAAGTGCTCGAAGTAGGTGGTTCAATTGAAGCGATTGATATGTTTACCAGCTTCCGCGGTCGTAAGCCAAGTGTTGAGCCATTGCTTAAGCAGGCGGGAATCAAGGTATGACGCAGAAGATAACCAAGCGCTTTATCGCAGGTGCCGTATGCCCTCGTTGCGGTGAGATGGACAAGTTAGTGACGTATTCATCTGATGAAGGCACCTTTAAAGAGTGTGTCGCCTGCGACTTTACTGAGAAGCAAATAGCACAAGTTGAAATGTCAGAGCTTGATACGCGGGTTAATCATATCCCCTCAGGCCCTGATGACGAGCAGGCTCAGATAGTCCAGATTGTTGAGCTTAAGCCGAAGTAATTGTTCGCTTGAGCTAGGCCACTAAACTTCAGATTGTCCCTCTAATATAGCGATTATATTGGATAAGGCTTCCCTCATATCAGCCATAGTTTGTGTGCGTTTGATAATGGTAGGAAGCTGATCTTCCAAATTAGTTAATTTCGGAGGGATACGTCGAATGCCTTCGGTAATAAATTCATAGGGATAATGGTGGTCTTGTATGCTGAGCTTATTAAGCTCGGCAATTTCCTGGGAAAACTGGCTAATAATGTCATAGATAATGTCTTTGTGTTCGAGTGAGGACGCCTCCCAGTAAGCCGCATCCAATAGCTCGTGAAACGCGAGAAACTCATTCATAACATTTGAAATGGCAGGTTTAGGCATGACCTTTGGCTCCTGAGAACATCAGTTTTGACATATTTGTATATAAGAAAGCCTAGCAGAAGAGGCTGTAAAGGTAAGGCAGGCAGTAATAAATTTGTCGGTCACTGTTTCATAAGTGCCCAGTTTTCTCGACCAATGATACTCTCGCTTACATAGTGAAAAGCTATGCGAGCACTTCTGTTCATTGAAACAAACGATTACGCAAGCTTACCCGATAATGTTAAGTCCTTCATATTGCTTAAACCTTAGCTGCCTATACTGATAGTTCTTTCAGGAATATAGAGGCTCAGACTATGAGAACATTGCGTTTGACCACGCTTGATAATCAGCGACAGCGTTTAGAGCGGGAAATAATAGAAACGAAGAAAAAGATTGTAGCAGCTAATGAGGGTGCGTTTCCTGACCTGGGTTTAGTTAAGCAATTGAGAGATTCTATTGAGCGAAATATGCAACTTATTTCAATGATTGATCAGCATCGACCCGCAAGAATCTCTAAGCTGAAAGCGAAGGTGATTTAGGGTAAGTGTAAAACTTACCCTGATTCACAAAAACAATTACTTTTGCTCACGAATAGCCGTTCCCTGAAAGATAAACAGCGGTGTGGGCGATGTGTAAATGACGTTGTCATCCTCGTCTAAGAGTGGCTCTCCATCTTCATCTGTCTGGGCAATATACTCATAGCCAGGGTCTTCATAACTGTTCGCGGGGACAGCGACGTTATTTTCCTGATCTTCTTCACTTTGCAGCTCAAAAAGGTCTTTCGAAACATTGTAACTTTCACAGCTCGTTGGATTGTAGATGAGTTGCTCGCGTGTCGGGTTGGGGTTGTCGTCGCCCTGAGGTATTTCTGTTTCTCTATCATCTTCTAAAGCTTTGTAGATGGCAGTACTGAACTTCGATACATAGACGCGAATTTCTGCATTAGGGTAGTCTACCTCTACTTTTAAGCGCTGCAAGTCTGTCAGCGCATCATTACTGCCATCGCCAATTGTGAATGAGTTGGAGATGACAGTATTGCGCTCGTCGGCTTCATCGTGCTCTGTTAGTGAGTCACCATCATCGTCAATAAGGTCGAAGCAAGCAGGGTGCTCGATTTCTTTGGTAATCGAGCCGTCAGGGCATGTGACGACATTTTCTTCATCATCATCGAGGCATGTTTGATTTAATAGGGCGTACCCCAGAGTGCCATATTTTGACTCCAGGTAGTCTTCGTCGACAGTAAGAATTTGGGGTGGTTCTTGATGGATTACCTTGATCTGCCTTACTTTCGCTTCACTGAATCCGGACTCTTTGAAATTTTCAGGAGCGATACGGTCCAGAGCGGCAAATTGAATTTCATCATCTGTTTCCACAGTCGGATCTTGGTCGAAAGCTATTAGAACAGTTTGATCAACCTTATTATCTATTTCGACAAAGGCTGAAGGGATGTAAGTCAGGTCCAATGAGGCGCTAAACTGATCTAGAATATTGAATGAGTCATCTTCACGGAGAAACTCTATCTGATCATTGCTGTAGGTGCAGTGTCCGTCATCGCTGCTGATTGCGGAGGACATTTGCTCCTTAGCTTCGACGAATGTTTGAACAAGTTTTTCGCTGTCGATGGCAGCAATAAGGCTTTCCATAAAATCTAGGGGATTGTTTGCTGATTCTACGGTTCCCTCGTCATTTAGTGTGTAGTTCATATCTGCGCTGATCTGTTGCAATATAAAGTCGCGGACGGCTTCCTCGTCAGCTGAAAGGTCAGATAAAATTGGGTTACCACTTGCGTCAATAGATTTAGATTGCAGGCCTTTAAAGCTATTAATGAAGTCCTCAAGGTAAAGTTTGTATTCGCTATTTTTTTCATTTGCGAGTACTTCGTAGCTTTGGTTTTGAACTATCTGCCTTGTTGGCAGATGGGCTTGGCATAGCTGCTCGGTTGTTTGGAAGGTCGGTGTACAGGCCGCGAGTACCGATAGTGCGGAAAGGCCTGTGAGCGTATTTCTTAATAATTTCATTTAAGCTTGGCTCCTAATTTCTGCCAGGTTTTATGAAGTATGTAAGCATCATTTGCAGCGCGGTGCCGAACAAGCTGTAGCTCATCTATAACGCCAGCTCTGATGTCCTGCCATCTATCGATTTGCTCTTCATCGAGAATTGATGAAAGGGAGTCTAGATGGAAGTTGGGTTTGCATTTTGCTGCTTTAAATAGGCGATGAAGCCAAAAACTATCGAAGGCCCAGGCATCGCAATATACATCCCCACTAAGTAGATCATTAAGTTCGCGCACAACTTGGCTAATCTCGGCCCCTTCTTGTTGAAGTTGGTCTTTACTGATTCCATGTATGCGCGCGGCTTTTTCTGACCAGTCTTTCCATAATACGTGCGGTTTGATCAGCCAGCTTCTGGTGCTGCCATCAGCCAGGCAAACACCTACTTCAATAGGGTAGCTGGATAGGAGGTCTAGGCTGGAAGCTTCGAAGTCAATAAAAACAGGGTTGTTGTCGCTAGGCATCTAAGGGTATTCGCGTGAGTAGGTAGTGGGTCGGCTGGTGAAATTGGACGCCGATATAATCCGGCCATATTAATCGTTAAGCAAAGGCTCTGCAATTACTGTACGAGTTTGGTGTGATCTTGACCATAAAAAATTGATTACCACTCGGTTAGTTTCTGTAGAAGTGGGAGTATTTTTATTGATTTGTGTCAATAAATTGGCGCAACTTATGTGTTGGGCCTTGAAAATGTCCAGGCGAGCCTTATCTATGTCATAACGAAGTTTACTGAACTTAGATACTATTGATTCCTTCGGGGGGATAACTTATGAGAATTGATCGTTTGACGAGCCGTTTGCAGGTTGCGATATCAGATGCGCAATCTATAGCCTTGGGAAAGGATCATCAGTTTATAGAGCCGGTGCATTTGATCCAGGTTCTAATTGACCAAAATGGCAGCGTATCCGCCTTATTGAGACAGCTTTCTGTAGATGTAAAACAATTTAGAACTGAGCTTGGTCGTCTGGTTGATGAATTACCGACCGTCGAAGGTGCAGACGGTGATGTGCATATGTCCAACGACCTGGGGCGAATGCTGAACATTGCTGATAAGTTAGCGCAGAAAAAAGGCGATCAGTTTATTTCAAGTGAGATGGTCTTACTTGCTGCGACTGGTGATAAAGGTGCTTTAGGCGCTTTGATGAAATCTTATAAGGTAGAAAAAGCTGCTTTAGAAGAAGCGATTGACCAGGTGAGAGGAGGTGATGGCGTGAATGATCAAGGGGCTGAGGAAAATAGAGAGGCATTAGATAAATTTACGGTTGATTTGACGGCTAGAGCCGTAGAAGGAAAACTGGACCCGGTTATTGGTCGTGATGATGAGATTCGTCGCACGGTGCAGGTTCTTCAACGTCGACGTAAGAATAACCCCGTTTTGATAGGTGAGCCGGGTGTCGGTAAAACAGCTATTGTCGAAGGTTTAGCTCAACGAATTGTAAACGGTGAAGTACCTGACGGCTTAAAAGATAAGAGAGTCTTGTCCTTGGATATGGGGGCATTGATTGCCGGGGCTAAGTTTCGAGGTGAATTTGAGGAGCGCTTGAAAGGTGTGCTTAATGAGCTGAGTAAGCAAGAAGGGCAGATAATCCTCTTTATCGATGAAATTCATACCATGGTTGGTGCTGGTAAGGCAGAGGGCTCAATGGATGCGGGGAATATGTTGAAGCCTGCACTTTCTCGAGGTGAGCTGCATTGTGTTGGCGCTACTACGCTTGATGAATATCGTGAATATATAGAGAAAGATGCTGCCTTGGAAAGGCGTTTCCAGAAAGTTCTAGTAGAGGAGCCGGTTGTTGAAGATACCATTGCTATTCTGCGCGGTTTGAAAGAGCGTTACGAAGTCCATCATGGGGTAGAAATTACCAATAGTGCAATTATCGCTGCAGCCAAGCTTTCTCATCGCTATATAGCTGATCGCCAATTACCGGATAAGGCGATAGATTTGGTTGACGAGGCAGCAAGCCAAATTCGAATGGAGATGGACTCAAAGCCAGAAGCTTTAGATCGCTTGGAGCGCCGTTTGATTCAAATGAAAATCGAGCGGGAGGCGCTTAAGAAGGAGCAGGATTCTTCATCTAAAAAGAGCCTTGTAGAGCTGAATGAGCAAATTTCTGAACTTGAAAAGGAATTTTCAGATCTGGAAGAAGTCTGGTTGGCAGAAAAGGCAGCTCTGCATGGTTCCCAGAAAGTTAAGAGTCAGTTAGAGCAGGCTAGGGTCGAATTGGAGAGTGCTCGTCGAGAGGGTGACTTGGCATTGATGTCGGAATTGCAGTACGGGAAGATTCCCGAATTGGAGCGCCAGTTGGATATGGCGAGCCAGGCTGAAATGATGGGTATGACCTTATTACGTAATCGAGTGACCGAAGAAGAGATAGCAGAAACAGTATCGAAGTGGACGGGTATTCCGGTCTCAAAAATGCTGGAGGGCGAAAAGGATAAGTTGTTGAGAATGGAAGGTTCTCTGCATGAGCGGGTAATTGGTCAATCTGAAGCAGTGCAAGCGGTATCCGATGCAGTACGTCGTTCTCGTGCGGGTTTGGCTGACCCTAATCGTCCAAACGGCTCCTTTCTATTTTTGGGGCCAACAGGTGTCGGTAAAACCGAACTTTGTAAAGCCTTGGCAAGCTTCCTCTTCGACACTGAAGATGCGATGGTTCGTATCGATATGTCCGAATTTATGGAAAAGCATTCGGTGGCTCGCCTAATTGGCGCTCCTCCTGGATATGTAGGTTATGAAGAAGGTGGCTATTTGACAGAGGCTGTCCGCAGGAGACCCTATTCGGTATTGCTATTGGATGAGGTGGAGAAGGCACACCCGGATGTGTTCAATATCTTGCTTCAGGTATTGGAAGATGGTCGTTTAACTGATGGTCAAGGTCGTACTGTCGATTTCAGGAATACGGTTATTATCATGACGTCTAATTTGGGTTCTGATGTTATCCAGGCTATGGGAATGGAAGGTGCGGGTTATGATCAGATAAAGAATGCTGTCATGGATTCTGTATCGGCTCATTTTAGGCCGGAGTTTATCAACCGCATTGACGAAGTAGTGGTCTTCCATGCTTTGGGAGCCCAGCAAATTCAGGGTATAGCGCAGATTCAATTGAAAGGCTTAAGTAAGCGTTTGTTAGAGCAAGATATTACCTTGGAGTTTGAGGCGGATGCTATGGCTAAGTTGGCCGAAGCCGGGTTTGATCCGGTTTATGGGGCAAGGCCTCTAAAGCGAGCTATACAGCGTTGGGTTGAGAATCCATTGGCTCAGAATTTGTTGGCAGGTGATTATGTATCGGGTGACACTATAGTAGCGAGAGCTGAAGCAGATGAAATAGTGTTTGAAAAAAGGTAGTAAGGCACCGAGCTTTTGGTATGGTCTAAAGGCTCGGTGTCCTCCGTATTGTATTATTGGCAGTAGTCTTCAATTTGTTTTTGGAAGTTTGCCTTCTTTTCGTTGATCTCTTCAGGGCTTAGGAAGCGGGTGACGCCTTCTTCAACAACCGTGATGCGGCTAGTTTCAGCAATAACTCTAAGGTTTTCTCTGATTGCTTTACATTTTTCTTCAATCTCAATTTTTCTAGCTTCTTCTTGAGCGATCCCTTGTCGAATTTGCATTTCTTTGGCTGTTTTTTCATCGATAGCTTTTGCTTGGTTTTGTGCGCTGGTGCGCTGTGATGCAGTGCTAGTTTTAATTTGAATGCTGGTCGACTCGGTATGGTTTGGTTTCTTGTCCGTATAGTGAGTGTTGCCGTTACTATCGACCCATTTATAGACTTCAGCCGAAGTTGCTATGGTTGTAGCACAGCTAATTAAAAGAAAAGCGCAAAGCTTTAAAGTGGTTGTGAATAATGCGCTGTTCAGTGTGAGTGTCATGGTTTCGATTTCCTGTCAGATCATAGAATTTTGGTCAATTGACATTCTAACTATAAACCATAGACGGTTTTTTGGACGAGAAAAGCCGAAAAAATACAAAACTGGGTCAAAAAAATGCAAATTATATTGACTCTAATGATTTAAGTGTCAGAATTACGGGTTGCTTTTTCTAGGGTTTTACAAGTGTCGTTTTTCAACGTTAATCGTTTGACGGTAATAGTATCCCCCAGCGTATTTGAGCTTCTTACTTTGCTTGATAGAAAATGTAAGAGGCAGTGGTAAAACAGGAGTCTAGCATGACATAAAAGTGCTGGACTTTATGGCGAAACTCTACGCCAAATTTACCATCAAAGTAACGCTAGATTGCATCCAGTGCACTTCCAAAAGAAGTGAGAGTTAACTCGGATTAAGCTTCCATAAACTATTTAACAGAAGGTAATTATCGTGGAGCTATTATCTGGCGCCGATATGATTGCTCGTTTTTTACAAGACGAGGGTGTCGAGTACATATACGGTTATCCTGGTGGTGCAGCGCTGCATATTTATGATGCGCTTTTCAGACAGGATAAAGTTGAACATATTTTGGTTCGTCATGAGCAGGCAGCTGTTCATATGGCGGATGGTTACGCGCGAGCGTCTGGTAAGGCGGGTGTCGTGCTCGTTACGTCTGGACCTGGTGCGACGAATACAATTACAGGTATTGCTACAGCCTTTATGGATTCTATTCCAATGGTTGTGCTTTGCGGGCAGGTGCCTTCAACCTTAATTGGTGAAGATGCTTTTCAGGAAACCGATATGATGGGCGTATCTCGTCCTGTTGTTAAGCATAATATGGCTGTAAGGCATGCCTCAGAAATACCAGAGGTCTTGAAAAAGGCTTTCTATATTGCGCAGTCGGGTCGTCCGGGGCCGGTTGTTGTGGATATTCCTAAGGATATGACGGCGCCAAATGAACGTTTTGAATACGTTTACCCCAAAAAGGTGAAGTTGCGTTCTTATACGCCGCCGGTAAGAGGGCATTCTGGTCAGATTAAGAAAGCGGTCGATATGTTATTGGCAGCTAAGCGTCCGGTAATCTATGCGGGTGGTGGTGTTATTCTGGGGCAAGCATCCAAGCAGTTGGTAGAGTTGGTTGAGCGCTTGAATTATCCAGTAACCACAACGCTAATGGGTTTGGGTGCATATCCTGGTACTGGTGAGCATTCTCTGGGAATGCTGGGGATGCATGGTACCTACGAAGCCAATGAGGCAATGCATAATTCCGACTTGGTTTTAGCGGTTGGTGCTCGATTTGATGATCGAGTGACGAATGGCACTGACAAGTTTTGCCCGGGGGCAAGAATTGTTCATATCGATATTGATCCGGCAAATATTGCAAAAACAGTTAAGGTTGATGTGCCAATCGTTGGGCCGGTGGGATCAGTGCTTAATGATATGTTGGCGATTCTGGAGGATGCAGAGGAAACGCCAGATCAAGAGGCTTTGGCTTCTTGGTGGAAGAGTATAGATGGCTGGCGTGCTCGTCACGGTGGTCGCTACGACCCTTCGACCGAGGAAAGCATTAAACCGCAACAAGCGATCGAGGCGATGTATAGAGCGACGAAAGGTGATGCTTACGTTTGTTCTGACGTGGGGCAGCACCAGATGTTTGCAGCTCAGTACTATAAATTTGATAAGCCAAATCGTTGGATTAACTCTGGTGGTTTAGGGACGATGGGTTTTGGTTTGCCAGCGGCAATGGGGATAAAGCTTCATTATCCTAATGAGGAGGTTGTCTGCGTAACGGGTGAAGGCAGTATTCAGATGAATATTCAGGAACTGTCGACCTGTAAGCAATATGACTTGCCGGTGAAGGTTTTAATACTGAACAATCAGGCTTTAGGGATGGTTAAGCAGTGGCAGGATATGAATTATGAATCGCGCCACTCTCATTCGTATATGGAGTCCTTGCCAGATTTTACTAAGTTGGTGGAATCATATGGTCATGTTGGTTTGACTGTCACTAAACTTAGCGAGCTGGATACGACGATGGAGAAGGCTTTTGCGATGAAAGATCGTTTGGTTTTCATCAACGTTTATGTTGATCCGAAAGAGCATGTTTATCCGATGCAAATTGCGCGCGGATCTATGAATGACATGTGGTTAAGCAAAACGGAGAGGACTTAAGCCATGCGTCGAATAATTTCAGTTTTGTTAGAGAATGAGCCGGGAGCTCTGTCGCGTGTTGTAGGGCTGTTTTCACAGCGAAATTATAATATCGAGACATTAACTGTTGCGCCGACGGATGATGGTACGCTGTCTCGTTTAACGGTTACAACTTCAGGCTCCGACAAGGTCATTGAGCAGATTACCAAGCAGCTAAACAAGTTGGTTGAAGTGGTGAAGCTGGTTGATCTGACGGAAGGTGCTCATATAGAGCGCGAGTTGATGTTGGTTAAGATTAAGGCAGCGGGCTCTCAAAGAGCAGAGATTAAGCGTTGTGTTGATATCTTTCGTGGTCAGATAGTGGATGTTACTAGTTCTGCCTATACGGTACAGATCACAGGTAATAGCGACAAGTTGGATGCATTTATTGCTTCGATAGCTGAAGGAAGTGTGCTCGAGGTGGTTCGTTCGGGTGTTTCAGGTATTGCGCGTGGCGAGAAAGTGCTAAGTCTATAGCGTGTTGTTTAGTAAAATTTTAATTAAGCGTCGATTTATTTCGACAAGAGAAAAGTAGAGGATTGTCATGCAGGTTTATTACGATAAAGATTGTGATCTATCGATCATTAAAGGTAAGAAAGTTTCAATTATTGGTTATGGTTCGCAAGGTCATGCTCATGCCTGTAACTTGAAAGATTCTGGTGTTGATGTAACGGTTGGTCTACGTGCAAATTCTTCTTCTGTAGCGAAAGCGGAAGCGCATGGTTTGACTGTTAAGCCGGTTGCTGAGGCTGTCTCTGGTGCTGATGTAGTAATGATTTTGACTCCAGATGAGTTTCAGTCTGTTTTGTACAAAGAAGAAATTGAGCCAAACATTAAGCAGGGTGCTACTCTAGCATTTGCTCATGGTTTTGCTATTCATTATAACCAGGTTGTGCCTCGTGCCGATCTTGATGTTATCATGATCGCTCCAAAAGCGCCGGGCCACACGGTTCGTTCAGAATTTGTGAAGGGCGGTGGTATTCCAGACTTAATCGCTATCTATCAGGATGCAACGGGTAAGGCTAAAGATGTTGCGCTATCTTACGCTTCAGGTGTAGGTGGTGGTCGTACGGGCATTATCGAAACAACTTTCAAAGATGAAACTGAAACTGACTTGTTCGGTGAGCAGGCTGTTCTTTGTGGTGGTGCTGTTGAGTTGGTTAAGATGGGTTTTGAAACGCTTACTGAAGCGG
This sequence comes from Oleiphilus sp. HI0132, assembly GCF_001635845.1. Taxonomy (NCBI): domain Bacteria; kingdom Pseudomonadati; phylum Pseudomonadota; class Gammaproteobacteria; order Oceanospirillales; family Oleiphilaceae; genus Oleiphilus; species Oleiphilus sp. HI0132. Next base: position 17,894 of record NZ_LWGJ01000002.1, read on the forward strand.
GTTATGCGCCTGAAATGGCTTACTTCGAATGTTTGCATGAATTGAAGTTGATCGTAGACCTTATGTATGAAGGCGGTATCGCCAATATGAACTACTCAATCTCAAACAATGCTGAATACGGCGAGTATGTAACGGGCCCAGAAGTTATTAACGAAGAGTCTCGTGCAGCGATGCGTAATGCGCTTAAGCGTATTCAGAATGGTGAGTATGCGAAAATGTTCATTTCAGAGGGTGCAACAAACTATCCTTCAATGACTGCGTACCGTCGTAACAATGCTGCGCACCCAATCGAGCAGGTTGGTGGTGAGCTTCGTAAGATGATGCCATGGATTAACAAGATTGTTGATAAGAGCAAAAACTAAACATTAGTTGTTTTTGCAGGTAAGATAAGGCGGCTCTCTGGTTTTTCCAGAGAGCCGTTTTTTTATGTTTAATGATGAGAGTTGATGATGAGTGATATGAATTCAGAAAAGCAGGGTGATGTAGAAAAGGAAGAGGTGAGCGAGTCGCCGGCTCATCGTTCAAAGCTGGGGCGAGGGATCTATCTGTTGCCGAACCTGTTTACAACAGCTTCGTTGTTTTCTGGATTCTATGCGATCGTCGCTGCTATGAATGGTCATTTTGATAATGCAGCAATTGCCATCTTTATATCAATGATTCTGGATGGCTTAGATGGTCGTGTGGCGCGTATGACGAATACGCAGAGCGCTTTTGGTGCAGAGTACGATAGTTTGGTCGATATGGTTGCTTTTGGTGTGGCACCTGCTCTTGTCGCGTTTACTATGAATTTGCATACTTTGGGTAATTTGGGGTGGATTGCGACCTTTATCTATGTGGCGGGTGCTGCGTTGCGTCTAGCGCGCTTTAATACACAAATTGATGAGGTGGATAAGCGCTACTTTATAGGGCTTCCAAGCCCTTCGGCGGCGGCAATTGTGGCTGGCTTTGTATGGGCGGCGCATCATTACGAGCAGTCGGGCTGGTTAACTGCGTTAACGATGGTGATAGTTGCGGGTGCAGGGGTGTTGATGGTGAGTAATGTTAAGTATCACTCCTTTAAAGAGTTTGATATGAAAAGAAGGGTTCCGTTTACTACCTTGCTTATTATAGTTCTGGTTTTTGCGGTCATTGCGTTAGAGCCGTCGCTAGTACTGCTTGGGGTCTTTGCTTTATATACTTTATCTGGGCCATTTAATGCGTTACTTGGTCGCAATAAAGTGACTGAAAAGTCTTAATTACATTCGCTAACATAAAAATGTAAAGAAAGTTTGATAAAGGTGTTGACCTAAAGAATCAGCTCTATATAATGCGCACCTCCTTAAGACGAACCGCTTCGAAAGCGGCGAAGTTTGAAGGAGATAGAGGATGAATTAAGTGATTAAAATCAGTAATTTATCTTCGCTTGTTAAAGGTTTTGGTTTTCGGTTTTGAATTTAAATTTCTTCGAAAACAAATTAAAAAAAATCGTTGACAAGCAAATGAGACGCTGTAGAATACGCGCCTCGCTTGAGGGATCTCAAGCAAGCTCTTTAAAAAATTAACCAAGCAATTCGTGTGGGCGCTGGCTGAGATGATTTCACGATAAAGCACTCTGATCTAACTTGTTAGAGAGGATGTTGCTTAAGAAATTATCAAGTCAACGACCTGTACAATTTATTTGAACAGTAAGTAACTTGAGCAAGTATATGAAGCTTTTGCTTCGACTAGATTGAACTGAAGAGTTTGATCATGGCTCAGAT
>NZ_LWGJ01000003.1:0-12481 GCF_001635845.1 Oleiphilus sp. HI0132
AACTATATAAAAGTAACTAATAGTAACTTCGCGACCGATATTGCTCATATAAGACAACTTAAAACGACCTCAATTATGAAAAGCCCAAATATCCGCTGGCACGACCATCAAATCCAAAGAGAAGACCGTGCTAAGCAAAAACATCAAAAGCCCTGCATGATCTGGTTTACCGGCCTTAGTGGTGCAGGTAAGTCTAGTGTCGCGAATGCCTTAGATGCGATGCTCTACGAGAAAGGTAAGCATACCTACCTTTTAGACGGTGACAATGTTAGGCATGGATTGACGAAGGATCTGGGTTTTTCTGCTCAAGACCGAATTGAAAATATCAGACGAATTGGTGAGGTAGGAAAACTTTTTGTCGATGCGGGTTTGATTGTCCAGTCTGCGTTTATTTCTCCTTTTAATTCAGATCGACAAATGGTGAGAAAGCTCTTCCCTATAGGGGAGTTTATTGAGGTTTATATTTGTACTGATCTTAGTGTTTGTGAGCGGAGAGACCCGAAAGGTTTGTATAAAAAGGCGAGGGCTGGAGAGATTCGAAACTTTACGGGTATTGACTCTACATATGAAGCCCCCGAAGATCCTGAACTCGTGGTTGACGCGGGTGTTTTAAGTATAGAAGGTGCAGCAAAGGAAGTTTTTGATTACTTGGTTTTGCGTGGATATGTCTAGCAAACACTAGAATGGCTTGCTTTGAATATAGAGCTTAGCTACAGTGAAAATCTGGAATTTTAATCATAGGGTTTAAAGGATGAAGTTTAATAAAGTTGGGCGATTGTTCATATCTGCTGTATTAGTAAGTATGTTGATTGCCTGCGGAGAAACTGATCAGAAAGAGCTTAACGCGAATCATCTAGCGAGAGCTAAAGCTTATGCCGAGCAAGGTCAATATAAAGCCGCGACAATTGAATATAAAAATGCGGTGAAGAAGTCGGGTGGCGAAGCCTCTTCAATTGTTCAATATGCCGAGATGTTGATTAAATTAGGGCAATATGACGCGGCGCTTAGCTTATTGGAGCAGGTGAGTACCGACAAGGATGAAAGTTACTATGTCGCACTGGTTGAGTCTTATCAAGGTAAGCACAAGTACTTATCTGCTGAGCTTGTTCTGGATGAGCACTTAAGTGGCAATAGCGTTGAGCTTCAAATGCTTCGTGCGCATAACTTGTTAGGTTTGAACGAGCTTGAACAAGCAGTCAATGCCTATCAGAAAATTCTTAATGACGAGGCAGGGAATGACCTCGCTACCCTAGGAAAAGCAACTGCTTTAGTAAGATCTAACCAGGTAAAAGAATCGAAAGGCTTGCTTAATTCCATACCTAAGGGTGCCAAGGCTTTTAGTAAAGCAAGAATTCTATTGGCTGGTATTGCAATTGGTGAACAGAACCTGGAACAGGCCGAAGATATTCTGACCGATTTGCTTTCTACTATGGATAATACAGATATTATTGAGCCGGAAAAAGCCGTTGTATTAGAACGGCTATCTTATGTTTTGACTCGCCAAGGCCGTTCTAACGAAGCCTATATTTACACCAAACTGTTATCCGAAGCCTTCCCGGGTTCAAATGAAGTAAAAGAGAAATATCAGCTTGCGGTCGAGAAAATGCAAGCAGGCGAATTGGATGCGTCTAAAGCAACTTTGATCGAGATATTAAATGATTATCCCTCATACAAGCTAGCGACTCAGCTACTAGGTATTATTAGCTATTTGGAAGGAGATAATACCGCAGCCTCTAAATACCTTTCAGAAAGTGTTGATCCGGAAGTCGCAAATGAGATGACGCGTCACATTTATGCGGCGACGAATCTGAAAATGAATGAGCCAAAGAAAGTGCTAGAAATACTTGAGCCTACTATTGATCGCAGTAAGGCGCCCGAAACACTTGCATTGTATGGCTTAGCAGCAATATCTGATGGTCAGTACAAAAAGGGTGAGAATGCCCTTCTGAAAGCTTTGTCGTTTGATGAAAAGAATATTCGGGTTCGCCTTGCTTTGGCAGATTACTACCGTAGTGGCCCAGGAGCGAATAAAGGTAAAGAATGGCAACAGCTAGATCAATCATACAAGCTAGATAGTTCAGATCTTCAACTGTTAAGAAGCATTGTAAGTTTCCACTTGCGTCATGACGGAGCGAAGAAAGCTGAAGAATTTATCGCCAGTGCGTTGAAAGCTAAACCAAGAGATTATGCGACCAATTTAGTAGCCGGTTACTTCTCGCTGAATCAAAGGAATATATCCACAGCGTTAAAACGTTTTACTATGGCTGCAGAGGTAAACAAGGAAGGTGAAGGTTATCTAAATGCCTTGTTTGCGAAAGGAAAAGCTGAGATATCTTTAAGTAAAGGCGATTCAGCAAAGCAAACGTTTAATGAAATTATTCGGGTGTTCCCCGAAAGTGAGTTGGGTTATAAAGGTTTGCTATCTGTTTATCTTATCGAAGATCAAGGTGCCGAAGGACGTAGTAAATTAGAGTTCTTCGCAAATAGTAATGCTCAGCTAGCGCCATATTATGTACTGATTCAGGAGTCGATCTCACAGCAGAATGTATCGGATGCTAAAGCGTATCTTGAAAAAGCGAAAGCGGCTCACGGAGAAGATGGAAAAACCAAGCGTTTAGGTGATGGAATTAAGTATGTTGAAGCCTTAATTGCAATGCGTAAGAGCGATTTCGCTACGGCGCGTACCAAAGTCGCTGAGGTTCTAACGAGTGAACCGGATAATATGCGCTTATTGTCTTTTTTAGTTGATCTTGAGCTGAAGGCTGGACGTGTTAATGAGGCTGAGAAAGTACTTGGTCAAATAGAGGCTATTAATGATAGCCACCCTGTTGTGAACATATTGCGCGGTGATATTGCGCTATCCAAGAATGACTATTCAACAGCGCGTAAGCTATTGATGCAAAGCTGGGGAAATGCACCCGTAGATTCTACAGCTGAAAAACTATATCGAGTGCTAGGTGTTTTGGGTGATAAGCCTGCCCAAAACAAGTTCCTTCAAGATTGGTTGGTTAAGCTACCTAACAGTACCCCAGCGCTTATGTATCAGTCCTTAGCTTATCAGCAGCGGGGGCAACGTATAAAAGCGGTTGAAGGTTATGAAAAAGTTCTGAAAATTGCGCCCAATAACGTCATGGCTCTGAATAATCTAGGGTGGATCTATTTTGAGAAAAAAGATTCGAGGGCGTTAGAGCTGTTAGCTAAAGCTGTAGACTTAGCGCCGGAGAGTCCAGCCGTTCTTGATAGTTATGGTTGGGTACTCGTTGATAACGGGAAGGTTTCTGAAGGCTTACCTTATCTAGAGAAAGCACATAAGCTCGCTCCGGAAATGGAAGAAATTGAAGAGCATTTAAACGCTGCTCGAGCCAAGCAGTAACCCTTGAGAAAAAGCCTGCATGAAGCAGGCTTTTTTCTTACTCCTATGAGTGTAGCGAATAGGGCTATTGCTCGTGGGTATTAATTCCAAACTTTTCCGTCAGGTTATAGAGTGTCGGCCTAGTAATTCCGAGTAGTCTAGCTGCTTGCGCCATATTATTCTGTGCGGCATGAATAGCTTGTGTGATTGCCGTTTTTTCTGCTGCGTCTCTTATTTGGCGAAGATTAAGCGCCTCTTCAGTCGCACAAGCATCATTTGACAGCTCAAGGTCTGAGCTCGTGACAAGCTTATCATCAGCCATGATGACTGCCCGCTTTACTTTGTTAATAATTTCTCGAACATTACCTGGCCATTCATAGCTCTTTATTGCTCGCATCGCATCTTCGTTAAATGCTAATGTCGGACGGTTCATTTGTTGAGCGAAAGTTTTAAGCAAAGCTTGTGCAATGATAATCGCATCACCGTCACGCTCCCTGATGGGGGGGATATTGAGAGAAATTTCACTCACTCGATAATAGAGATCCTCTCTGAATAAGTTTTGGTCAATGAGTTGTTGGACATTCTGGTGGGTTGCGCAAACAACTCGAACATCTACGGGTATCGGTTTAACGCCGCCAACTCTTTCAATCACTCTTTCCTGAAGGAAGCGTAATAGCTTAACTTGAAGCGGCATCGGCATGTCGCCAATTTCATCAAGAAATAAAGTGCCGCTATCTGCGAGTTCAATCTTTCCTTGTTTGGTTTGGGTTGCGCCAGTAAAAGCACCTTTCTCGTGTCCAAATAGCTCGCTTTCAAGCAGGTTTTCAGGAATTGCTCCGCAGTTAATAGCGACAAACGGGTTATCTTGCCTTGGGCTAACTTGATGAATTGCTTTCGCGAGTACTTCTTTTCCTGTCCCGGTTTCACCTAATAAAAGGGTCGTCACATCAGCAGGTGCTATTTTTTCTATCATTCGACAGACTTCTAGCATCTTGCTGCTACTCGCTATAATGCCCGCTAAGCGTGATGAGGATGAGCCTGTTGATAGTTCTTGATTTTGCTTCTCCAGCTCATGCATGCGGAAGGCTCGATCAACAATAAATGAAAGAATATCGGCATCTAAAGGTTTTTGGAAAAAATCACTTGCGCCCAAGCCAACAGCTTTGACAGCATTTTCTTTTTCCTCCCGTCCAGTAACAACGATTACTTTTGTTGTTGGGGCTAGCCTTAGTATCTCTTCGAGCGCTTGAAAGCCTTCGCTTGAACCGCCTGGGTCTGGAGGTAGTCCAAGATCCAGTGTCACGACTTGTGGCTCTTCACGACGGAGTATGGACAACGCAGCTTCCCTGTCTGATGCGAGATGTACGTCAACGCCTTCAAAACACCAACGCATTTGGCTTTGTAGGCCAGGATCATCTTCTACAATTAAAAGTTTTCGTTTCACGTTTAATTACCCGTACAGTCTTTGAAATAGCATTGAAATTTTACCCTTGAATTAACCTTTAGCCAGAGGAATTTTTAAGGTGAAGCAGGTGCCTACTTCTATCTGGCTCGTGACGCTGATTGTGCCGCCTAGTTTTCTTAAATATTCACGGCTTTGGTACACGCCGATTCCCATACCCGTAAGGCCTTTGGTACTTTCAAAAGGCTTAAATAATTGGTTCTGAATGAACTCTTCGCTCATACCAATGCCGCTGTCTTGTATAAAAAGAAAGATATGCTCGGAAGTTTGCTTGCTGGCAATGGAGACCTCTCCTGCTTTGTCGGTCGCATCTATGGCATTTTGAACGATATGCCCTATTGCGGAACGCAGTTGTTCTTTGTCTGCATGTATCCATATTGGCTGCTCAAGTGCTTCTAAAGACGGGGATGGGCTAGATTTTTTATGACTTTGGTAGATCTCTAGCAATATTTCACCTAGCTCAACGGAAGCTTCCTCATTGTTCTGGTTTGGATTATGAATTTGCTGTAGCAGGTGATCCATTTTCTCGACTGTATGGCTTGTCGTGCGAATCATATCGTCAACAAAAGCAGGGTTGGATTTGTGCTTTTCGGCATTCTTAACGAGCAAAGATAGCTGCGCGATAATGGTCTTTATATCATGAACCAGAAAGGCAGATGCTTTATTTACCGCTTCGAACTGCATGGCAGTACCTAGCTTTTCCTGAGAGTCACTTTGAACAATGTAGCTACATGCTTGCTGAGAAACAATTTTCAACAGGTCGTAATTCTCCCAGTTTAGGTCAATCGTTGCGATGGGTTCACATAGCAAGACTAATCCGGATAGGTTTTCACCGACCCCAAGGGGCAGAATCAGCCATGGGTGCTCGAGGTGAAGCATGCTTTCCGGAATTTCGATCAGCTTATATTTGCTTGGGTCTAGCATGTATTCATCGAGGTTGATGATCCAGTCATTTTGGGTGAAGAAGGTTATTAGCTCGGAATGATGGTCGATGTCTCCGAACTTTGCATCAGGTAGGTGGTATTGTGCTTTGGGTTTGAATAAACCTTCCTCGTCTTTAATCCAGATCGCGCCCGACTGGCTCCCGACCAAGTCGCCAAGGATTTTTATCGCCTGTAGTGATGGAGGGTGGGAGGTATCTGTATCAGAAAGCGCGCGTGTACTCTTGATCCATTCGTCGCGATAGTCGTATTTATAGTCGAAAAAATTCTTACTAATAAAAACCATTATACGTGCGCGTAGAATTGGAGAGCTAATTAGAAGTATTAATGTTATTAGGCCGATTACGATAAACAGTATTCGTAGAGCTTCACCCCACGTGCCACCAAATACACTGATATAGTAGCCACCGGCAGAAATTAAGATAAGGTAGATTCCGGCGACCACCAGTGTTGTCGAATGGAAAGCCATTTGACGTGAGACGTGCATTCCGATGACTTGTTTTTGGTTGTTCATTAAAGTCAACGCGATAAAAGGAGCGGCCAGGGCATTAATTGCGCCGCGCGTTTCCCATAGTGGGGCGGATAACTCGCGAAACAAGAGTGCATCTGAATACATAAAGAAGTCGTAGCAGAACAGGGTGCCAATCGCGATGGTTAGGTATTTGATTCCGGAACGGCTATACATATTCGCGCTACGCCATACTTGTTCTAAAAGTAAAAGTGCGACGATAGAAAGTGATACCTGAAACAACAGAATCGAATAGCTGGACACCCATTGTGAGCCTGAGATACCTTGGGCCAAGGTAATAAAGACCATAGCAGCGAGCAGAGCGAGAATGGCCGAACTGAGATAAAAGCGGTCTCTGCCTTGTTGTTGGTTAGGAATGAAGCTAATCCCCAAGAGCGCGTAGAGAACGTCAAACCAGGCTGCATTGCGAATGAGTTCAAAGGTGTATCGTAGATAGAATGGCACATCAAAGCCTAAGCCTTGTGCGACCAATGCGCCCATCCATAAACTGCTTGCTAGCGCAGCAAGTAGTAAGGAACGATCAACGGATCTGCGTAAATACTTGCTAGCGATAAATACTGCGAGTAGCAGGAAGGCCAGGAGTCCAATACTATTTGAAATAGTTAAGAATGAAATATTCATTGAGCCGGTAGTGTGCCTGAACGTACTTATATTGGAGTGTTTTGAAAATCTGAACCTGATAGTACTTGATAGAATTGATAAATGAACAAAGATTCAGTCTGTTAGTTTTAGTGTAGCAGAGTCATGAGCAGAGTTATTGATTAAATCGCTTGGATTTGAGATTACCTAAGAGAAGTATGTTCTTAATTCAGGTCAAGCAAAAAAACCGGATTCGCTGGGATACGAATCCGGTAAATAGTGCGAGTAGTATCCATGAAAGTCTTTCATTGCTGATAATTGCACTTCGCTTATCAGACACTCAAAGTATTAGTCAGATCGCTCAAAAAACAAGCATTTTTTAATGATATTTTCTTCTAAGTTGGCGTGCTAACCTTTGATATGGTTTTTAGCCGACGAGAGATTAGCCTGTGCTGGAACTCCAGCACTTAGCGGTGTGGTTTGTGTTCTGAGTGAATATTGTCCGTATCCCAGGGCAATAGGCGGTAATGAGGTTGTGATTGGGCAAAATTCATAAAAGGGTATTTGATGATGTCGAAATAGGGGGAGTAATCGAAATCACTGGGGGTGCACAGTTTGGGGTTGCGTCGATAGATTTTTACTTCATGTTGCTCGCTGCGCTTGACCAAGGGAAGAATCGGATACTGAATTGAAGCAAAAGCCTCTGCGATCATTGTTGAGCAGACTGTCTTCGTTGTGGTGCCTACATGTGAGGTGAATAGGCTCGAGCGCCATTTTCGTGGCATCACTAGCCAGGGAAACAGAAAGCGTAGTAAATCGAAGATTTGGCGAATATCGTAGTCGGTACCAAGTCGGCCGACTGCGTAATTTATTACTTTTTGAGCATCGCCATAGGTTAAATCCCTAGGTCGGCAAATGCGCATATGCTCTCTATCGTAAGTTGATAGCGGCCTGACTAGCGTACCCATACCAAGTTCACTTTCGACAATGAGCTGAACGTCGGGTTGCCCGTCAAAATATTCTTTAACCTTTTGTCTTGTGGTAGGGTCTTCAATTTCATGAAGCCGGCCAATATACAGAGCGGCATGTGACCAGCAGCTTTGAGTAATGGTTTTGATGACATCACTCACTCGGCTACGACCTTCGATGAGGATTACGTCGCCAGGTTTGATTTCGTAGCGTGTGCGCTCAAAGTCACTCATAGGAATGCTGCTGGGAGGACGCTCGTGTGTCAACCAGCCTACGATTAAATCAATTAGTGCCGATTTACTTATCAAACCCATTTCATAAACCTTTTATTATCGATACTATTGGGTATAGACAATAAAGCTGCATTCAACAAAGGCTAAATTGTAAAATCTTATTAATGCAGGGCTGGTTAAACGCTAGTTACTGAATCAATACCGGGTGTATAGCGACACGATTACCCGTATTGAGTAGTCTCGAACGAGAGGGTGAAATATGTCAAAAGATATCGACCAGAGCGATGAGATCAAACAAATAAAGGATGGTGACCAGAGCTCGCAGCTATCCGAGAAAATCAAAGAGTCTGCACGTCAGATCTGGTTGGCAGGTTTAGGGGCCTACAATAAAGCTGAAGAAGATACCGGAAAGATTTTCGACAAGCTTGTAAAGGAAGGTGAGGAAATAGAAAGCCTGACCCGTGGCGTAGTAGAAAAACAGTTCAAGGCGGTAGAGGATCGTGTTGAGGATGTTAGAGAGAAAGCCAGCGGTACCTTCGGTAAGCTTGAGAGTGTTTTCGATCAGCGAGTATCATCGGCTTTGGTGCGCTTAGGGATTCCAACTAATCATCGTGTTGCGGAACTGGAACAACGTGTGTCTGAGCTTGAGGCCAAACTGGCTGAGAAATAATCGTTTGATCAATGATTAGAAGAACGGCCTACAAGTAGGCCTTTTTCAATTCGTTGAGTAGTTGGCGCTGTTCTTTATCTAAAAACGGTGCCACCAGCGAGATAACCTGATAAACGCCTCGAGCGAGCATGTCTTCAGACAAACTCTTGTTGCTCGAGACAATGCAGTAATTGATCCAGAACGTTGCCGTTAGTACGATATTCTCACACAAGGCTTCGAGCTCATCATTATTTGCTTCGATACTGCCTTGCTCTTCTAGTCCCTTCAAAATATTGAGCGTAGCTTTCCTTTTCTTTTGAATGATTTTATTGAAGCGTAGCTTGATATTGTCATGGCGACCGAGCACATGGACGATATCTTTATAAAGAAATTGGTACTTTTCAATGTGCTCGAATATCAAGTGCAGAAAGAACCATTGATCCTCGATATCTGGCGTTGTATTGGGCGCTTCCAACAGAGCTCCCATTTCATTTTCAAACCACTCAAATAAATTCGTCAGAATGTCAGTTTTACTTTTGAAGTGGTAGTAAAGGTTCCCCGGGCTTATATCAAGCTCGTCAGAAATCAATAGCGTGGTGACATTCGGTTCACCCAGCTCATTGAAAAGCTCCAGGCTTTTATGGAGTATTCGATCTCTTGTTTTCATTAAACGTCCGGGTCCTTATCGTGTAAACTTAATACGTTTCCTTGTCGACGGGATTAAGATAAAAGTGTGTAATCCTTTCGTCGGTAAATTTATCAAAAAAACGACTGGTATCCGAGATTAATTTTAAGGTCGGTGCTTGTCTTTGATGATCTGATACTAATACTTTGATGTCTTCAAAACCATCTTTGATTTTTGTGAATCGTGCAGTAATGCTAGATGAGACTAATTGCTGCTCAGGGTGACCAAATTCCTTTGATAAGAAATTTAGGTAATGAAGCTCTTCTTCTTTGCTGAGGTTGTCTCGTGTCGCTAGATAGCGCATCTTATGTCTATCCAGAATACAGGAAGAGTAAGAGTTTTTCTTAACCGAAGCGTGCTTTCGAAAAGCTTCCCAGAAATAGCTGTCTGTTAGATACTTGAAACTATCAATATTGTCCAGACTGGCGTTAACGAAGCTCGACACTTCGGGGTTTTGCATCACTTCATCAATCGCAGCGCGGAGCAGCCAGTCGAAGCCTTGAGCTGTTTTGTGCGCGTAGACTTGTCGATACATTTGGTGACGACTATAAACAAAGTCTTCTAGAGAGCTTAGGCCTTTTTCCGCAATTGCCAGACCGAACCAGTTAGTTTGTGGACACCAACCAAAATGAATATTGCTTAGCAGGTGGTCCAGGTTAAAGCCTCCAATTGTGACCGAGGAGTGAAAACCGTCGCGAAGCATGTAATCGGCGCGGTCTGCATCCAGCTCACCCGATACCAGGCTTGATAAAACATGCTGTAATTTGCTGGCGAATTCATCAGGTAAGGAGTCCGGATTATTCGCCAGGTCGCTGGGAGCAATCAGCGGCCAAAGGGCGTGAGCGTGTCGATTAAATAAATCACTTGGGGAAATTGAGGTGGTTTCCATCAGAGACAGAATATCTAAAGGTTCCAGGCTTGGTGCTTTGTTATCGATATCTTGCAGTATTTGCCAGGCAGCACGAACTGAAAAGTGCTCATGCTCGAGTATTGTTGGCGGATCTTTATAGATAGCGCTGGTGTCAATGCCTGCCCAAAGATGTTCAAAACGTCCTCCTTGAGCAAGAAGGGATTTAATAGAGGGGGTTCGATTGAATTGGTGCGAGAAGCTGCTATGTCCAACATCATGTAGAAGGCAGGCACAACGAACAAGCCTGTGAAAGTAGCTGATAGCTTCTAGTGTGTCGGTTTTTACCACTGAACGCTGTTCTTGGGAGCAGCGTTTCAGACAGTTTTCAATCATTGCGCGGAACATGCGCCCGCCAACATGCATGACACCTACGCTATGTAAAAAGCGTGAGTGAGTCGCGCCAGGAAATACGAGAGAAAGGATATCGTTCTGACAAATAAAGCGTAGTCGCTGAAATAAAGGGTGGTCCACCATGGCCACTTCGTGGCTCAAAAGAGGTATGCCACCGTGTACTGGGTCCATGATTAGCTTCTTATGCGCCCCAAGTAAATCTTCTATCAATAAATTCAAGCAGCGTAGCCCCAATTGTTAATTAGTGTGAATACTCTAATGAATGAGAATAGTCTCAAGGTATATTTTGATAAAAAGAGTATGTTAATACTTAGCTTTTATGCAGAAGTATATTAATTCTTTAATTACTTTAGCATGCTTGTGCAGGTTTAATCAGTTTAAGTGAAATCGTTAGGAATTTGGCGTATCGCACGGTAAGTCTGTGATCTTTAGCCAGTCCCGGTGAAAAAATGAAATTATTCTCGGTTTTGGTTAGACGTGTATTCAGCTTGTCCTATACTCGAATTATTAAATTAACCTTGATGCCGCGCCAGGCATAGTATGTCGGGTGCCTTAAAGCTTAGCCGCTGTATATCAAGCGTTATAAAAAGGCTGTGATTAATTAGTGAGTATTGTATTGACCTTATTAAATAATGTTTGGCAGGTATAGATCATGGATCAGCTAGCTGAACATATTCTGGTGCTAGACCCTCATAAAGAGGACTTGTTACGCTTGGCAGATTATCTGTGTGCCAAGGGCTATCAAGTAAAAACTGCATCAACGATCGATAACGCAAACGAGTTATTGGCAAGTACTTCAGTAGATTTGGTGTTTGCTGATGTAACCAATGCCGATATTGCTCACTTATCATTGGGTCAGGCTGATAGTTACCTTATCCCTTTGGTTGTTGTATCGGAAACGCCAAACTCTGGTGATGTGGTCGCGTGTTTAAGAGCAGGTGCTTCGGACTACATTCTAAAACCTGTCAATGACTATATTAATGTTGATCATGTGATCGATAGAATCCTAGAGAAGGTTCGTTTAAGTAAGCATAATAAGCATTTACAGAAAGAGCTTGAAGAAGGCTATAAGAAACTGAGCGCGGGTCTCCAGGAATTGAGGGCTGACCAAAAAGCCGGCTTGCAAATTCAAAAGAAAATGCTGCCAAAAAATGAAAAGAAAGTGAACGATATTTTCTTTGAGCATCGAGTGATGCCATCTTTGTACTTAAGCGGCGATTTCTTAGACTATTTTAATCTTGACGATCATCGTAGCTTATTTTATTTTGCCGACGTTTCTGGTCATGGTGCATCGTCTGCATTTGTGACGGTATTGCTGAAAAACCTGACGATGCGTTTAAAGCGTAACTTTAAACGCGGCTCTAGTGATGAGATTTCGTGTCCGAATGATTTCTTGAAGCGTGTTAATCTTGAGCTGTTGGCAAGTGATTTGGGAAAGCATGTAACGATGTTTGCAGGTATTCTCGATGAGAAAAACCAGGAATTACGATATTCGGTAGGAGGGCATTTCCCTATGCCAGTATATTGTGAGCAAGGGCGGGCAGAGTATTTAGAAGGTAAAGGAATGGCCGTTGGTTTATTTCCTGAGCCAGAATTCGAAGTCTACCATCGGAAAATTACACCGGAATTTCGAATCACGGTATTTTCTGACGGTATTCTCGAGGTGATGCCCGGCGAGACTTTGAATGATAAGGAACAGCTACTACTGGACGTTGTAGCAGAAAACAGGGCGGGTGTAGCGGAGCTATTCTCTTCCTTAGGCTTGGACGACTTAAAAGAAATACCTGATGATATTGCCTTTCTTTCGGTGAGTGCAGTCAG
>NZ_LWGJ01000004.1:0-939 GCF_001635845.1 Oleiphilus sp. HI0132
ATGGATCAACTAGCAGCGGGTTTAACTCTAAACCTTGATAACAAGCTGCTTGCGGAATTACGCGAACATATTGCTGACCATAGCCATGTTATTGAAGATAGTCCGGTAGAAAGTCAAAGTGTATCAACTCAAGAAGATAGCTTAAACGAGAAGCTCGACCAGCTAGAGAAAGAGTTGGATGACGTATTACCTACCTACTCCGCTACCACAGATGAAGTGGAGGAAGAAGCAAGCGTTGAACTCGACGATGAAGCCATTATGGATGCCGATTTGGCTGAAATATTCCTCGAGGAAGCTAATGAGCTAGTCAATGGAATCAACCCTGCACTAGACAAACTTAAACAACAACCAGGTAATGAACACGTTATCCTGCAATTACAACGAGACATGCATACACTCAAAGGTGGTGCACGTTTGGCAGGCTTCGAAGCGGTTGGCGATTTAAGTGATATCCTTGAGAAACTATTTGAAAAACTAATCGATTACAAAGCTGATGCCTCCAGCCTGATGTTATCGCTACTTGAAGAGTCTTCGCAGGCTCTAGAAGCAATGCTTAAGTCTATCCAGGCTTTGCAACCTTGCCAGCCTCAAGATGAGCTGGTCACGAATATCACTTCAATTGTTGATGATTTGCGTGTTAACACCCCACTTGTTGAAGAAGATATCGCTCCAGAAAATGAACAGCCCTCTGAATCACAAACGACAAGTCCTAGCCAGGTCTTATTAGACTTGGATCCGGAATTAGCCGAGATATTTTTAGAAGAAGCCCAAGAAATAATCGACAGTTCTGGCGAACTATTGCACCAATGGGAATCCGACGTCTTTAATATCGAGGTTGTTGGCGAGCTACAGCGTGAATTGCACACCCTTAAAGGCGGTGCTCGAATGGCCGAAATCAACCCTATTGGTGATCTTGCACACGAACTGGAAACCTTATTC
>NZ_LWGJ01000005.1:0-734 GCF_001635845.1 Oleiphilus sp. HI0132
TTAGGATATCGCACTAATGGCAATGAGTTTTTCTTGGATGGTTTAAGTTTGGATGTCGAATCTTTGGGTACGGTGTTTGGGGTGACCGAGGCAGGACAGCTTAACTTATCAATGCCTAACCTAAAGGCAGAGCTAAGTGTAGATGCCATTAGGTATAGTAATAACGCGTTAAATCACGGGGTAACTAATGATGTTACGTCGGGCGCGCCTTTAGCAAGTTACGGTAGCTTGTGGATTAATATGGATGTTAATTCTGATTTGTTAATTGCCGCGGGCGGCGCTGATGGTCTTACAGGAATGACGATCAATTCATCGAACCAGTTTAATCGCTTGGATGTAGCGTGGGGTGATGATACTGACTGGGCAGATACAGGTTACTGGGTAGGTGCTTTGGGTATTACCGGGTCAACAGATTTGGTCAACATGACGCTAGATATTTTGGATGATGAGGATTCAGGTGACGCTTATCATGGTGTGGGCTTGGCTTTAGCCTTTGAACAGTTAGCGATAGATCTGCATGTTCAGGATTTTGTTTTGGGTGAAACTAAAACAAATATTGATCAATATGTCGCGGGTAACCCTGTTCAATTAAAGTCACTAGGTTCTTTCGATATTGCTTTGACCTACGCCGACTCCGTTTGGGGTGGTGTTAGTCGAACCAACAAAATCTTGGTTCAAGCTGGCGGTAATACAGAGGCTGGCAATCAAGGTTTACGTCTTGATACTCAATTAAG
>NZ_LWGJ01000006.1:0-675 GCF_001635845.1 Oleiphilus sp. HI0132
GATGAGCAAAACAACCACTTTACTTATGTAATACTCTTGACAGCGAAAGAAGGTAGCAGCGCTCTAAATGAAGCCTTCGACAAAGGTATCGACGACTTCATCTTCAAGTCAGAAATGTCTAAGCAACTTCTTCCTCGCGTGTATGCCGCAGACAGAATGTCAGAGCGACAGAATACTTTACTGTCTGCAAATCATTTGCTCATTGAAAACAATAAACACCTCGAAGAAAAGAATATTGTCGATATTGAAACAGGTATTGGTAATAAACGTCTCGCGCAAGAGACTTTAGCAAACTTTCTGAGGCACACCGAGTCTCGTGGTGGCGCAATTAGTTACATGCTAATTGATATCAAAAACTGGCCTGTCATCAAAAAGCAGCACAACCACATGACCTGTGAAGAAGTCGCACTAGGTATAACGCGCCGCTTAAGAAGCCTAATTCGCCCCTTAGATGTTCTTTGCCGCGTTGCAGAACATCAATACGCGATCATCGCTAACTTTGGCAACATAGATCATTGCTCTATCAGTTCTTATCGCCGCATTCATGATGGTATAAATCTAAAATCTTTCCGCACAGCTTCCGGTTATGTGTCAGTCAAAATCGCATCATGTATTTGTACAGTTGATGATAGTGCCTCAGTGCCGCGCGTAAGTGACATAGAAGAAGGCTGCCAA
>NZ_LWGJ01000007.1:0-848 GCF_001635845.1 Oleiphilus sp. HI0132
CTCACCGGTGCTGCAACACTGGCTCCTAAGGCAACCACATCGAATAGCTGTCCACGCAAATCTGCTCGACGCGACTTGTTGGCTTCTTGAGCCTGCATGGCTTGATTCAACCTGCGATACTTCTGACTTAAGCGATCGAGTGATGCACCAAGACGAGTGTTTTCACGCAATAGCTCTCGCGTATTCACACCAGCTTGTTGAAGCTCTCGTCGACTACGCTGAAGTCGCTCACGCTGTTTGGCCAGTTCTGCAGATAAGCGTTGTGTTTTTTGCTTAGCGGCTTCAAAAGATTGCGTCAGTTGTTTTGACGGTTGCTCTGTTGAGGCCACCTCACGACGCAAACGAGATAGTTCTCGGCTAGCTGCTTCGTAAGCAACTCGCGCTTTACCAACATTGGCCTCGCCCAACTCGACTTTACGAATCGCACTCTGCTGATTCTTCAGACGATTAATGGATGTGCCTAACTGGTTTAACTGCGCTTGCGAGCCACGAACAGATGTCCGAAAACTCTGGCCAATGGAGGCACCAATTTGAAGTGCCAACTTAAATGACGAGTTAGCCATTAAGACACTCCTTAAAGACAAACTGGCACTAACACCATTAGAACCTTGGGATTAGGGCCGTTTTGGCAATACGTCGAGCCAGGCCATCAATTCATGACCATCAAGCTCTAACAGTTCAGATAATTGCCAGCCGGTATGGCTAGCCAAGGCGATCAAAGCTCTGCGAGCATCGCGAGGGTTTAAGACAAAAAATCCTGATAGGCCTTTTGCAGTTTTTCGTAATCGGCCATGTCCAACTCCAACAAATTATCGGGCGATAACTCACTTAAATTGGCAAAGAGCTGG
>NZ_LWGJ01000008.1:0-1093 GCF_001635845.1 Oleiphilus sp. HI0132
ATTATTGCAACAACACACGCTGATAACAGGGACGTGACAATACAAGGCGACCCGCACCACCCAGCTAACTTTGGCCGTCTCTGCTCAAAAGGCTCGGCACTAGGTGAAACCCTAGATCTATCTAGCAGGCTATTGAAGCCCATTATCAAAGGGAAAACGGCCAGCTGGGATCAGACTATCAATCATGTCGCTACCCGATTTAAAGAAACTATCGATCAATATGGCCCCGAGTCCGTTGCGTTTTATGCTTCTGGCCAGCTCTTAACCGAAGATTATTACGTCGCTAATAAGCTGATGAAAGGGTTTATTGGCAGCGCCAATATCGACACTAACAGCCGTCTATGCATGTCTTCCTCCGTCGTTGGCCATAAGCGCGCCTTCGGCAGCGACACGGTTCCCAACTGCTATGAAGATTTTGAACTCTCTAAGCTAGTTGTTCTGATAGGCTCTAACGCAGCATGGTGCCACCCGGTACTGTTCCAACGCATCAAAAAAGCCAAAGAAACAAACCCGGACATGAAGCTCGTCGTTATTGACCCTCGAAAGACCGATAGCTGCGATATTGCCGACCTGCATATTCCAGTGAAAATGGGTAGTGATGTCGCCTTGTTTAACGGCTTACTCGCCTTCTTCATCACCTAAGAAATTACCGAGTGAGAATAAGTTAATACCGGTTACTTTTAATTTGGTCGCACTGGGGAGAGTCTTGTATTCCGCAACACCGTGGCCACTGAGGTGATTAGCACATACTCTGGCTTGCTCGAACAAAGGTGCTACCAGGCCAAAAGTGTCGCCTCTATGCTGAATGCACTCCCCCACAGCATAGATGCTAGGGTCGTACGTTTGTAATGTATCGCTGACAACAATGCCTTTTTCACAATGTAAGCCCGCTTTCTCAGCCAGTTCAAAATTTGGCCTGACGCCAATCGCCATAACAAATAAGTCGCAGTCGAGCTCACTTCCATCGGCAAAGCGAACGGCTCTAACATGCCCTGAATCATCTGCAAGAAGCTCTTCTGTCTCGGCCGGCATTTTAAACTTAACGTTTCGGCTTGTGAGTTCCTGCTGGAGTAAGTGACCGGCTGTCGCATCG
>NZ_LWGJ01000009.1:0-694 GCF_001635845.1 Oleiphilus sp. HI0132
GATTCTAGCGTAGGTATGAGTTGGTCCAGTGTGACAGCACCGTCGGTCAATACTTCAGGCTCGGGGGGAATGCTGGTGGCATTTTATACGCTTGAAGCCGGAGACGCAGCGTTTTCCGCACCTGTCGGTATGACTGAAATGTACGATATTGAGGAACATAAGGGTAATGACGGAATAACAACAATGGCCGCATATGAGCTTCGACCTACGGCAGGTGCATCGGGTGATCGAGTCGCGACGGCGTCAACAATTTTTGATGATGCCATTGGTCACTTAATTGCTTTGAGAGAAGGGGCGAGTGGTGTATTGAATGTTGATAGTGTCCATGGTGCCTGTGGTGTTGATAATCTCTTGGTAGTCGAATTCGACAATACCATTGATAGTGATGCCTTAGATACTAGCTACTACTCCTTAAATGCAGCGACGATTAGTAGTGTTAGTCAGCAAAGTGACACAACGGTTGTATTGCAGGTAACAGGAATTGTAGCGGGCCAGGCATATACCTTGACGGTGGATGGTACTGATCACAGCGTTGATTTCTCTGGTTTAACTGGTCATTACTTTGATCAACGTAACGGAAGTGGAACCAAGGTTTCTCAGCCTTCAGGTTTATTTACCGGTACGGCATATCTGCGTAAAGATAGCCAAGTGGATTTTGGTTGGGGCTCAGGAACGCCGACTATTTTCCCTAGTA
>NZ_LWGJ01000010.1:0-1284 GCF_001635845.1 Oleiphilus sp. HI0132
CACTCAACACCATCGAGCCAATTACCATTAACTCGGGCCAGAGCTTCTCTGCGTAAGGCTAGTAATACATAACCACCATCTTCTGCGGGTATGATCGCCACGTCATGCTCACTTAATGAATCTTTTACAACTTTCAGGTCAGATACAGTGACATTCGGACAATCACTGCCAATAATCGCAACGCTCTGATAATCAACTAAACTACGCTCAAGGGTATCGCACATTCGCTCACCAAGATTTTCCCCTCGCTGTTCGTGGCAGTCTAAACCTTCTTCTGCAATTAGTGCCTTAAGCTTTTTATGGGCATTTATAGATTCTGCTTCAAGCGAGTCAAACGAAGCACTCTTTTGATCAAACCATAACTGATAGTCACAAGCGATACACTGACTAAATCTTAAAGCAATATCTGCAACAAGCTCCATATGAATAGATAGCGCAGCCTCCTCACCCAAGACTTTCGCAATACGAGTTTTTACATGCCCCAACAAAGGACGCTTAGCAAACTGAACAAGTAAAAACTTTCTCACAGTTACCTCTGCTCAATATTTAAATTATTAGCTCTTCTATCAGGCCAGTCGAATGTTGTTTTTGGCCGCTGGCAGCATATATGGCCAGAAGCTAGACTTAATTCATTATAATCGGCGCGAAGAAATCGTCATTTTTGTTTATACTCAAACCTCAATCTTCAATTCGTTACGGGTAATCATGTCGCAAAGTCTTAAAGCAGTCTCTTTCAATATAGCATGGCAAGAAAGCTTTAAAGAAATTCAGTGCTATGAGGACAAGCAAGTCAATCAAGTATTGCGCGCACTACTGAGCGATAAAGAACTTATTTCCGTGATCAAGAGCCTATTCAAGTCAGACGAAAATCAAGCGCCGATTCAATTTGAGCGTTTAGCTGATATTCACTCGATTGATGCCTTTCAAGCCTGGGTGGCAGAGTCTATATTCCCCTACATAGAAACAAGCTATGATGATTTGAGCGTTTCCGGTCTTGATGAACTAGACCCTGCGACGCCCTATGTTTTTATCTCGAACCACCGAGACATCGTGATGGATCCACTCATCCTTAATAAAGCGCTAAGGGAATATGGCTTCTCTACCTCAAATTGCGCTATCGGTGACAACCTACTTCAACACCCAGCTGCTAACGACCTTGCCTTACTCAACCGCTGCTTTAAGGTCTTCAGATCTCTGAAGTCTCCTAGAGCAATGCTTAAAGCGATGAAAACACAATCTGAGTACATTCGTTATTTACATTTTACACAGCAAGGTAACGTTTGG
>NZ_LWGJ01000011.1:0-829 GCF_001635845.1 Oleiphilus sp. HI0132
TCATTCAACGGGGGCGTATATTATTGAAGTCTCCCCCCCGAGTCAAGACTATTTTTACACTTCTTTTAACTTTTTGATTTCTGCGCTAAGCGATTGATATTCCTTCTCTACTCGCTTGGTTTCTTTCTTGGAAAAGCCACCCAATATGCTAACAGCATGACGCAGCCTGGCACGACTCATATCTGGCCCTAAAAGCGCCATAGAATCGACTACTGACCAAGAGTTTGGTGTACCAGCAATAGCGATAAAGATTGGCTGCATGCAATCACCTATCTTAAACTCCATCACCTTGGACAAAGCCTTAATCTCGGCAAAGATATTATCTTTGTTCCAATCACGTAATGATTCCAATTGCCACAAAGCAAACTGCAACACGCGTTTAACTTGCCCTTCTTCTAGTTTTTTATGCGCAAAATCTGCAGCCTGTAATTCCAGCATACCTGAAAACATAAAGGTGCTTAATGGTGCGATGTCAGCAAAGGTCGATACACGCCCCTGTACATGCTCAACCAAAGGTTTAAGGTTTGCCTCGTTGAATGCCCAAGCTTGAGCGCGCGCCATAAATTCGTCAGCACTTAGATTTTCACGAATCCACACGCCATTCAACCAGCTTAGCTTTTCGACGTCGAAAATCGGTCCACCAAGCGAAACACGTTTAATATCGAAGTTCTCAATCATTTCCTGTAGTGTAAATTTCTCACGCTCATCAGGCATAGACCAACCCATTCGCCCCAAATAGTTAATGACTGACTCGGGTAAAAAACCAGCACGCTCATAATAATTAATACTGGTTGGGTTCTTACGCTTGCTTAGCTTGCTCTTATCCGGG
>NZ_LWGJ01000012.1:0-828 GCF_001635845.1 Oleiphilus sp. HI0132
GTGAAATCGATTCTGTCGTAGCTGTTTCACTACTAGAATCTTCAGAATCTTCTTGCTGATCTTCCGAGCCATTAGAACCTTGCTGCTGATCATTGGATGCAAAACGCTCATCACCGCTGCGTGCATCGACATTCACTTCCTGAAGCTCAACGCCGTTTGTCTCCATCATTTCACGTAAACGCACAACGTTAGATTCAAGCATTTCCCTGACTGAAGCATTATGGGCGTTAAATGTAATGGCTGCTGCATCATTTTGAACAGAAATTTTTACATCAATTGGACCAAGCTCAGCAGGGTTTAAGTGGATCTCTGCAGACTGAATTGCCTTTCCCGTAAGCCAAACTATCTTCTGGCCAACTTCCTCCCCCCACTCAACCTCATCCAAACCCGTCATTACTGTTGTCGAGTAAGGCGCGTTATCTAATTTCTGCTGCACTTCCGAAAACGTTGTTTTAAGTAGCGAAGATGAACGCTCTACACCACTACCAATCGTTTTTTCCAGAATGCTTTCAACACTACTAGTACTATCCGCAATCGCCTTAAACTTTGATTCACCTTGCAATGCCTGACTAACAACCTCCTCTTCCAAATTGAGCTTAGCACTGCCATTTTGGGACAAATTCTGAGGAGACAACCCAAGCCCTGAATCAATATTAGAATTGGTAAGCGGAGCTGCTTGAATTTGGTTTGCCGTATTTAGGTTCACCTGAGACTTCTTAGCATCCTGGTTTTGAAAAGATACGCCAGGCAAAACA
Organism: Oleiphilus sp. HI0132; assembly: GCF_001635845.1. NCBI lineage: Bacteria > Pseudomonadati > Pseudomonadota > Gammaproteobacteria > Oceanospirillales > Oleiphilaceae > Oleiphilus > Oleiphilus sp. HI0132. Next base: position 756 of record NZ_LWGJ01000012.1, read on the forward strand.
CTTACTGGCGCCACACCTGAATCAAGCCCAGTCAATGCTTGTGGAAGGTTAGCACTTACCGGTGCAAGGGCTT
>NZ_LWGJ01000013.1:0-948 GCF_001635845.1 Oleiphilus sp. HI0132
CCACATTAAGATCCAATAATTAATTTCTGGTGGTACCAATTTGAGCACTGAAGAATTTGACTCGTTACGTGACTTTTCTTTTTCTGGCACCGAGACACTGCAACATCAGCTGTATCAGGGGGTCAAGAACAGAATATTAGATGGACGATTAGTCTCAGGGAGGCGATTACCTTCTAGCCGTGCGCTGTCGAGTATTCTTAAGGTTAGCCGAAACACGGTTTCGGGCGCCTTCGAGCAACTGAAAGCTGAAGGCTACCTGCAAACGAAAAAAGGAGCGGGCCACTATATTGCGACCAATCTTCCTGATGATTATCTCAATGCTCAAACGAAGAACATCATGCGATTTGAGTCAAAACCAACCAAGATGCCGCTCTCTGATTCTGGAAAAGTCTTGCTCGGCGACAACAAGATCAGAGTCTATCGCAACACCAGTTTCGAAGCCGGTTTACCTGACCTCAAAGCTTTTCCCATCAAAAAATGGGGGCAAATATATCAACAACAAAGCCAGCGTATCGCCTTGCTTGGATATGATTCATTACAAGGTTCGTCCTACTTGAGAGAAGTGCTTGCCAGCTACTTAAAATCTTCACGAGGATTGGATTGCACACCCGAGCAAATCATCATCACGGTTGGCGCTCAACAAGCGGTCAATATCGCGATTCAAGTCATCTTGAATCACGGAGATGAAGTCTATTTGGAAAACCCGGGCTACATTGGAATGCGCGAAGCCTTTAAAGCACATCAGTGCAAAATTACCGGCATCCCGGTGGGTAAGAATGGCTTAGACCTACAAGCACTACCGAAGAAACCAAAGGGTAAAATCTTATGTGTCACACCGACTCATCAATATCCGATGGGCGGGATTATGCCTTTGGCAAATCGCTTAAACATCCTTCAATGGGCTGCTGAAAATGGAGTATGGATTCTGGAGGATGATTACGACAGTGA
>NZ_LWGJ01000014.1:0-26147 GCF_001635845.1 Oleiphilus sp. HI0132
AGTTATGATGTTCTGGTGAGCGATGAGTCAGGTACCCTGGAGTCTTTGACTGCTTTAGTAGTAGTTAACGAATTGCCACCAGTAGTTGTGATAGACCCTGTTCAAATTTCTACGCAACCTACTTCTGTTAGTGTAGATGAAGGAGAGGGAGCGGTACTATCTGTCGCTGCGAGTGGCGGTGGTGAGTTGGTGTATCAGTGGTTTAAGGGTGGGGTAGCGATTAGCGGCGCGACCTCAAGCTCACTCTCTTTCGCTTCAGCTTCAGTCTCAGATAGTGGTGTGTATAGTGTCAGCGTGACGAATTCGGTAGGCTCGCAAACATCTGTTAATGCGACGATTCAGGTGAATGAAGTGATTTCCATTGCGCCTGTCGTCATTGCTTCGCAACCGCAATCTACCGCTATTGATGAGGGTGAGACGGCAGTGCTGTCGATCGTTGCGACAGGCGGTGGTGACTTGAGTTATACCTGGCGTAAAGATGGTGTTCAGATATCAGGTGCTAACGCGAGCTCATTAAGTATTGAGGCTGCCTCTGTTGCAGATGCCGGAGCTTATGATGTCATTGTATCCAATTCTGTGGGGCAGCAGGTGTCGTCAGTTGCTAATGTAGAAATTAATGAGCTTGAGGTTTTACAGTCGATAGCCTTGGAGTGGTCAATTCCAGAAGAAAGAGCGGATGGTACTGCTCTAGATTTAAACGAAATTGACAGTTACCTTATTCGATATGGTACAGATGCATCAAACTTAGCTCAAAGTGTTGTTGTAGGTAGTGGCTCGGATACCAGTGCGCAGATCGATGATATGGTAGCAGGCACTTATTATTTTGTGATTTTGACTATCGATATCGACGGTGTTCAGAGTGAGGAATCGGAAATAATTTCCTTAACGATCTGAGATCAGTTAACGTTGATCAGTAACTAAGGCTAAGGCGATAATGTTGTAATTATCGCCTTTTTTCGTTTCCATGGGGGCGGATCTTAACTTGCATTGTTTGTGTGTATTGCTTCATTATTGAGTGCTTGAATATCATTAGGTGGCATGGCGTGAACGAACGGTTTCTAAATATTGCTAAACAACTAAAAGATGCTAATGACAAGCAGGATTGGGCGCTTTTAACTGAGCTCGATGCTCAGGTGCGTGTCGAGCTTCAGGCAGTTATTGCTAGTATGCGAACTAAAGAAGATAGGGCACAGCTTTTATCGATCTTGAGGCGCTATGAAAAAGTTTACTCTCTGGTGCTAAAAGATAGCTTGAAGCATAGAGATGAGATCTCTATGGAACTTAAGCAGATTACCCGCGAAAGTAAGGCTGCGAATACCTATCTGGATTCGTCTCAATATAAAGCTTGATTGAGTTTTATTGCGCTGGCAATAACTTATAAGATAAGTGACAAAATTTTGAACATTTATTTATGTGGCGCTTATTTCGTCTTTTTTGCGCCACTTAATTGACTAATTAATCTATCCGTACTTTAATTGCTAGATATCGAATATTGAAGAATAATCGCTTTTTGCAATTAACCGCTCGAGCGTACTCATGGGTGCAAAAGTTTACTGTTTTGCTCTATTCATTACTTCAAGTTAAACCCAAAAAATAAACAACTATAAGGTCCATCTATGGCCCAGGATATGAAAGTTTTGGTTATGCATAATAACCAAGAAGTGCTTCGTGATATCTCTGTTATTTTATCCTTTCTTGGTGAAAGTGTTCTTAGCGCATCCTTGTCAGGTTGGCGCTCTACTATTGAAGAGCATGCAATTGAGCCAGAGCACTTAAGTGTCGTTTTTTTGGGAGCAGACTCGGAGCCGGTTGAGCAGATCGTTAAAGATTTACATGAGTGGGATGAGGGTGTTCCTGTGCTAGGGCTAGGTGATGCTGCTCTAGACGGGCTTGATGATATTCTTAGACGAAAGGTCATTGCGCAACTTGATTATCCTCTTAACTATAATAAGACGCTAGATAGTTTATATCGTGCCCAGGTTTATCGTGAACAATACTCGGCGCAAACAGGGCGTGGTAAGCAGCGTCAGGTAGAGCTTTTTAGAAGTCTTGTAGGTACTAGTCGCGGCGTTCAAGATGTTAGAGCTTTAATGGCACAGGTTGCGGATAAAGATGTGAGCGTCTTGATTACAGGGCAATCGGGTACTGGTAAAGAAGTAGTTGCCAGGAACTTGCATTATAATTCGCACCGTAGAAACAAGCCTTTTGTGCCTGTCAACTGTGGTGCTATTCCGGCGGAGTTGTTGGAAAGTGAATTGTTCGGTCATGAAAAGGGTGCTTTTACCGGCGCCATTACTGCGCGTGCAGGTCGATTCGAACTGGCTGAAGGTGGTACGCTTTTTCTAGATGAAATTGGCGACATGCCGCTGAACATGCAGGTTAAGATTCTAAGGGTCTTGCAGGAGAGGACATTCGAAAGGGTTGGGGGAAATAAAACATTAGACACTGATGTTCGTATCATTGCGGCAACGCATAAAAACCTTGAGGATATGATTACCAGTGGTGATTTCCGTGAGGACCTTTATTACCGTTTGAATGTATTTCCTATTGAGATGCCTGCACTAAAAGATCGTGTTGAAGATATCCCTCTTCTGCTCAATGAGCTGATTTCAAGGATGGAGACTGAGAAGCGTGGCTCAATCAGATTTAATTCTGCTGCAATACTGAGTCTATGTCGTCATGAGTGGCCTGGAAATATTCGTGAGTTGGCTAACCTTGTCGAGCGCCTGGGTATTATGCACCCTTATGATGTTGTTGGTGTTCAGGAGTTACCGCAAAAATATCGCCATATAGAAGAAACTGATGACGTTGTTCAGACCGATGATCTGCAGCTACAAAATGCCCCTGGAATGGCGAGTATGGATTCACCAGCCTTGTTGCCTGTAAATGGTATCGATCTAAAGGATTACCTGGCAAATTTGGAAAAGTCGCTTATTCAACAAGCTTTGGATGAGGCTTCTGGTGTGGTTGCTCGCGCTGCCGAAAAACTTCGTATACGTCGTACAACTTTGGTTGAAAAGGTGCGCAAATACGGCTTGAATGCCTAGGTATTATATTTCTTAACTATTCTTGCTCAGTCAAAAATATGTCAGCACGCAGTTTTGCGTGCTTTTTTCGTTTTATGGCGTCATAAAATTGTCTTATCTTTCGGGTTGTTATCATATTGCTACAATTAAGTTGCTGATAATAAAGAAAAAAAATACTTTGGCCTACATAGTGCTTAGATCAGGTTGTTAAAGCTTATTTGAGCTGCGCAGAGCGTTTGGCTGACAAATAAGCGAATAGTATTCCACACTGTTTTGACTGAATGATGTAGGTAAGCCATGGGACAACAAAAACTAGCAACCTGGATAGATGAACCTGCTTTTATTAGCTCGGAGGCAATCAATGCACGTGTTTCGCGCGTTGCGCATGATAGTTCTGGCAGCACTTCAATAGAGGGTAATGCTGCATTCAAATTTCAGGGACAAATTGACTCTACTCAAGATAACGGTGAGCAGAAAGTCGAAGAAGCTTTGTCCTTGTTTGACCACTTGTCTTCGCAATTAACCTCATCATACCGAAACCTTGAGAACAAGGTTAGTCAACTCAAGAGTGATCTTTCACTTGAAGAAAGTCAAAAGCAAGCACAGCGCAAGGAAAAAGAAGACCTAGCTAATCGCTTGTCTACCTTGTTGGAGGTGCTTCCGGCAGGTGTTGTTGTTCTAGATGAAAAAGGTTTAGTCACAGAATGTAATCCTGCGGCAATGGATCTACTTGGCGAACCGCTGAAAGGTTTGGCCTGGGTCGATGTTATTGCGAGAAGTTTTTCGCCAAAGCACGATGATGGACACGAGGTTTCTTTAAAAGATGGCCGAAGAGTGAAAATTGAAACTCGTTCTATGTCATCCGGGCCGGGTCAGCTGGTACTCCTTAGTGATCTGACTGAAACAAGATTGTTGCAGGAGCAAGTAAGCAGGGCCGAACGTTTGAGCTCTTTGGGTAAGATGGTTGCTAGCCTTGCTCATCAGATTCGTACGCCCTTATCTACAGCAATGTTGTATGCGGGCCACCTTTGTCAGCCTGAATTAGATGAATCGATGCGCGTGGACTTGTCGGAAAAAGTAATGTCTCGTTTAACGCATTTGGAACATCAGATTAGGGATATGCTTATCTTCGCGAAAGGAGATGAGCGCTTAGTTGAACGTATGCCGCTAAATGATTTCATACTCGCGCTTAAGCTTGCAGCCGTTCCAGTGATGGATGCCGCAAGTGTTGAGAGCGAGTGGGATATAGAAGCGTCTAATGCTGAAGTCTTATGCAATAAAGATGCCTTGGTAGGGGCTTGTCTTAATTTGGTAAATAACAGTATTGAAGCTTGGGAATGTTCTGCAGTTAGCAAGGAAACGCCATTAACAATAAAGATTAGTGTTGGGGTTAAGGAGGATGGGGCTGTGTGTCTTGTGATTAGAGATAGCGGTCCTGGTATTCCTGGCCAGCACAGGAGTAAGATTTTTGAACCGTTTTATACAACCAAGCAAAAAGGGACTGGCCTTGGGCTGGCGGTAGTTCAGTCTGTTGTTAAGGCGCATAAAGGTAATTTCAGAATGCGTTCATCCAAGAAAGGGGTGACTGCAATGATTGACCTGCCGTCAATTAATGTTACTCCTACTAATAATAATTTTGCTCAGTGTTAAGAGGTAAATAAGTCATGTCAGCGACCAAAGTATTAATTGTGGAAGATGATAAGGAATTAAGAGAAGCACTGTGTACAACATTACAGCTTGCAGGGATGGGCTTCGTAGAAGCGGACTGTGCTGAGAATGCATTGAAGGAGCTTGAAAACGCGCATTTTGATGTAGTGATAAGTGATGTAAATATGCCGGGAATGGATGGCCACGAGCTCTTGCAGCAGGTTAAGTTAAAATATCCTGGTTTGCCGATGATGCTTATCACTGCCTATGGTCAAATTAAGCTGGCTGTTGAAGCTATGCAAAGTGGTGCCGCAGACTATTTAGTAAAACCTTTCGAACCAAAAACCTTAATTCAATCAATTATTAAAATTTTGGGGCTTGGTGATACATCTGAAGAAAAGTCTAGTGATGAGAAAGGGCCTGTTGCTGAAGATCCATTCTCTAAGCAATTTTTTGAAGTCGCTCGCAAAGTTGCTGAATCTGATTCGACAGTAATGATTTCAGGTGAAAGTGGTACGGGTAAAGAAGTATTGGCGAGATATATTCACGAGTCATCATCGCGAAAGAACAAACCTTTTGTTGCTTTGAATTGCGCAGCAATCCCAGAGAATATGCTAGAAGCAACACTGTTTGGCCATGAGAAAGGGGCTTTTACCGGCGCGTATGCAAGTTCGCCCGGTAAGTTTGAGCTTGCCAATGGCGGAACCTTATTGCTAGATGAAATATCTGAAATGGATCTAGGCTTGCAGGCAAAACTACTTAGGGTTCTGCAAGAACGTGAAGTGGAGCGAGTTGGCGGAAGAAAAGCGATTCCTTTGGATGTACGGGTATTGGCGACGACAAACCGTGATTTAAAAGAGTACGTAAACGAAGGAAAGTTTAGAGAAGATTTGTATTATCGTCTGAGCGTGTTTCCCATGGCCTGGAAGCCTTTGCGAGAGCGTCCTATGGATATTTGGCCGCTGGCTAAACGCTTGCTTGCTGAGCATTCTAGCAAAATGAAGCGTGAAAAAATGGAGTTTGGTGAGGGTGTAGAGACTTACTTGTCTCAATACCATTGGCCGGGAAATGTCCGAGAGCTTGATAATGCGATTCAGCGTTCGCTGATTATGGCCTGCAATGGTGTGGTTAAGGTTAGCGACCTATGCTTGGATTTATCCGAGTCGGCTAACTGGATACTTGAATCCAAGCAAGAGGTTCCGACTGAGCAAGTTAGGTCGGTGCAGGTCGAGGTTGAGCCAAACTCTCGAACAGGTTTAGGTAAAGATCTAAAGCTTCGAGAATATCAAATAATTATCGATACCTTGCGTCAAGAAAATGGCAGAAAGAAGAATGCTGCCGAGAAGCTAGGTATTAGCCCAAGAACCTTGAGGTATAAGCTTGCTCAAATGAGAGAGCAGGGTATCGATATTGCAGCTGAAATGGCTGCCTAGGTATCGAATTGAGTGTACGGGTGGCTCTGCTAGTTGCCTGTTACAACAGGATTTCGTCAATCTGCTGATGATCTGTATGGGAGCGTATGCTCCCTTTTTTTGTTATTGCTAAGAATTAGCAATGCTATCATGTTAAACCTTCCAATCTATCTATAATTTCAGCTTGTCTGTGAATTGGCCCGCTTTATGCATTTACTAACTTAAGCGTATTTTTAGTAACGAAATTTTGACAAGGGGGATGTATGTCTGGGATTAACTCCGTAGGGGCTAGAGCAGATATCAATCAGGTGCTGGCTGAGATGAAAAATCTGCGTGCGCAGGTTCAGAAAACTCAGGTTCAGACTGAAGAAATATCTCCTACAAAAATTAATGCCACCCAGGAAGCGAGCCAAACACCTAAATTCAGTGACATGCTGTCTAGTGCGGTTGGCTCGGTCAATGATACACAATTAAAAGCGGGTCAAATGGCTAAGGCTTTTGAGCAGGGTGACCCAAGCGTTACGCTTTCGCAGGTAATGGTGCAATCTCAGAAAGCATCGGTATCTTTTCAGGCGTTGACGCAAGTAAGGAATAAGGTTGTACAGGCGTATCAGGATATTATGAAAATGCCGGTTTAAGTGTTTGCTTCTCGTTTGTAATGATTGGTATTTGAACAAGCACTGCTTATTTGGATTTTAGTAAAAGGTTAACTTATGGCACTCGCACCCACAGATACAGGTACAGACTCAGCATTGCCCGCTCAGGTGGGTGGTATCTCGGGTGAGCCTGACGTTGTCGGCACTGAAAGTGACTTGATGACCGGTATAAACCGGCTTGGAATCTTTCGGCAAGTAGGTTTGATGGTAGGTTTGGCCGCGAGTGTTGCCCTCGGTTTGGCGCTTGTTTTATGGCTTCAGGAGCCGGACTATCAGCCGTTGATGAGCTCGGTAGAAGCTCAGGACCTGGAAGAAGTTTCAAGCATTCTTAACTTGAATGGTGTTGACTTCAAGATGGATCACCGTACCGGCATATTGCTTGTTGAAGCGGGCAGGGTTCATGAAGCAAGAATGAAGCTGGCAGCGAATGGCATTACAAGCGATAACAGTGTCGGCTATGAGATCCTTGACCAGGATCAGGCCTTGGGTACTAGCCAGTTTATGGAGTCGACACGATTTAAGCGAGGCCTGGAAGGTGAGCTGGCGCGATCAATATCCAGTTTCAGAAATATCCGTAGCGCCAGAGTTCATTTGGCTATTCCGAAGAGGTCGGTGTTTGTTCGTGACTCAAGAGAACCTAGTGCATCAGTTTTGATCGAGACCTCTTCTATGCGGCCAGTGACACGTGAGCAGGTTGACTCGATTGTTAATCTCGTCGCCGGAAGTGTGCCGGAAATGGATATGAGCAAAGTTACTGTTGTTGATCAAAAGGGTAATCTATTGTCTCGGAACAACGAGTCCGAAGAAGACAAGCTGGTTTCAAGGGAGTTTGAGTATTCGCGTAAAATGGAAAAAGTTCTAAATGAGCGAATTACAGGTATATTGAGTCCTATCCTCGGGGCGGATCGTTTCAGGTCAGAAGTCTCGGCTGATGTGGATTTTACCCAGGTTGAAGAAACGGAAGAGTTTTACAACCCTGACATGCAAGCAGTCCGAAGTGAACAAACCTTGGATGAGCAGCGCCAGATGATGACAGATGGCGGTGTACCAGGCGCGCTTGCTAATCAGCCTCCCGCAGCGGGTGCTGCCCCTGAAGTAGCCAACGGTGCTGGCGCTGGTGAAGGAGGTTTACCGACAAATGTGCGTAAGCAAACCACTCGCAATTTTGAGGTGGACCGCACAATCAGCTACACACGTCACCAGCAAGGTAGGCTAAAGCGCTTAACGGTTGCTGTAGCAATTGATGATATACAGAATATCAACCCGGAAACAGGTGAGGTAAGCTATACTACATGGACGGCTGAAGAGCTTGAGCGTTTGACGCTATTGGTAAGGAATGCGGTAGGGTACTCAGCCGCACGAGGTGATAGCGTAAATGTGATTAATACGCCTTTTGCACCTAAGTTTGTGGAAGCCGTACAAGAGCCGGAAATATGGGAACAGGCGTGGTTCAAAGAGCTGGTGCCCAAAGGCATAGCAATGTTGTTCGCCTTGATTATTATCTTTACCGTCATTCGACCAGTGTTTAAGAATCTTTCTGAAGCTGGCGCTCAAGCGAAAGAGCTTGCTTTAGCGGGAGATGAGGACGGTTTGGCACAGATGGATGCCATGAGTGAAGGTGAGGCAGGAGAACGAGTTACTTTGAGTGCCTCTGATGAGTTTCTGTTACCGGGGGCTTCGGAAGGTTTTGATCGACAACTTAATGCCTTGAAAGGTTTGATTGCTGAGGACCCTGCTAGGGTTGCTCAGGTAATTCGTCAATGGGTAAATGTAGATGACTGATGGTGACGGCGATAAAAAGCTGCCAAAAGTTTCGCGGGTAGATGCTGCTGCGATTTTACTAATGAGCCTGGGTGAAGCGGACGCTGCCCAGGTTTTGAAGCATATGGGGCCAAAAGAAGTACAGCGGGTGGGTACCTCTATGGCGGCATTGAAAGATATTAGTCAGGAACAGGTCGAAGGGGTAATGATCGAGTTTCTGGAGGCTGTCGGATCCCAAACGGGTATGGGAATCGGTTCTGATGAGTATATCAAGAATATGCTGACAGAGGCTTTAGGTCAGGACAAGGCGGATAGCTTAATTGACCGAATTCTTGTTGGTGGTAATACAACTGGTTTAGATACGCTTAAATGGATGGATGGTCGTGCTGTAGCGGAGCTTATACGTTATGAGCATCCACAGATTCAGGCCATTGTATTGTCATATCTTGAATCAGATCAGGCTGCTGAAGTGCTAGGCGTATTAGACGAAAAGGTACGTCTTGACGTTATTATGCGTGTCGCTTCTCTCGAAAGCATTCAGCCACAGGCTTTGCAAGAGCTGAATGATATTCTCGAAAAACAGTTCTCGGGTAACGCTGCGACTAAGACCAGTAAGATCGGTGGTGTCAAGTGTGCGGCAGATATTATGAACTTTATTGATACAACTATTGAAGCCGACTTGATGGATAGTATCAAAGAAGTTGATGCTGAACTCGGTACTGAGATAGAAGAGCTGATGTTTGTCTTCGATAATCTCAAGGATGTTGATGATAGAGGGATACAAACGCTCCTCAGGGAAGTCTCCTCAGATATTCTTATTGTTGCACTCAAGGGTGCTGATACTGAATTACAAGAAAAAATCTTTAAGAATATGTCTAAGCGTGCTGCCGAATTACTCCGTGATGACCTTGAGGCGAAAGGTCCTGTTAAGGTGAGTGAGGTAGAAGGTGCGCAGAAAGAGATACTCACCATTGCTCGACGCTTGTCTGAATCCGGTGAAATTGCGCTGGGCGGATCTGGCGAAGCGATGATATAGCATGAGTGACAAAAACAAGCGTGTCCCTTTAGGTGAACTGAGCGCCTACGAACGCTGGGAGCTGCCGAATATTGGCGATCCCGGTCGTGCGGCTAGTCAGGCAGAAAACGCCAGAAAGGAGAAAGTCAAACCACCGACTGCACAGCAAATTGAATCAATAACTAAGCAGGCATATGACTCCGGCTTTGAAGAAGGCCATCGAGATGGTTTCGCTAAAGGTTCAGAGGACGGTCGTGCTGCGGGTCATGCAGAAGGTTTGGAGGCCGGTAAAAGTGAAGGTTACGAACAAGGGGTTGCCCAAGGCCAGGGTGAAATTGCCGAAAAATTGTCACAGCTAGATGCCCTAATGAACCAGTTGGTTAACCCCATTCAGCAGCAACAGCAAGTCGTTGAAGAGGCGATGTTAAATGTTGCGGTTGCGCTTTCCAGAGCAGTGATTCACCGAGAGCTCAATATTGATAGTGCAAGCCTTACACTGGCTTTGTCTCGAGTCATGGAAGGTTTGCCAGCGCTGGACTCAGGGGCAATGTTAAAGGTCAATGAGCAGGATTATGAAACTGTTTCAAAAGCACTAGAGGCTTTAGGTTCTGGTATTGAGCTAGTGAAAGATCCAAGTGTTATAGCTGGTGGCTTCTTACTGAAGACTTCAGCTCAGGTGATTGACTATACCGTTGAAAAACGATTTCAAAAAGCTGTTCAGAGTATGCTGGATACCGCTGTCAATAATACAGCTTCAGGTACTCAAGAAGTGCCAGTGACGATTGATAGTCTGAGTGACTATTCGGCTGACACCTTGAAAGAGGAACCTGAAACAGGCGATGATGAACTGCGCAAGCTTGATCATGAAATACAAGATTCCGAGTTGCCGGGCACCGAGGATACCGAGGACACCAGTACTTCTGGGGAATTAGATGAACAACTAACACCTGGCCCTGAAGATGAGTGATCTGCTTGAAATCAACACTGCTAGTAATATAGCTGCGAATCTTGGTGTACTGGCTGATTCTGTTCCGACGCAGGTGGCACCACAATTTAGCGGGCGCTTGACGCGCATGGTCGGTCTTACCTTAGAGGCTGTTGGTTGCCAAAGTGTTGTTGGTGATCGTTGCCTTATTCATTCTGTTTCGGGTGACTTGATCGAGGCTGAAGTGGTCGGCTTTGAGGATGATCGTACATTTTTGATGCCACTTGTTGCTGCGGATGGTTTGAAGCCGGGTGCCCTGGTTACGCCAGCTGACTCCATTGGTGAAGTCGCTGTAGGGTGGGGCTTGCTTGGGCGTGTGCTTGACGGTGCCGGAAACGTATTGGATGACCACGGTCCATTAGAAGCTGAAACCCGTATACCTTTTAATGGTGCGGTGATTAACCCGCTTGCCAGAGCGCCAATTCGTGAGTCCTTGGATGTCGGGATTAAAGCCATAAACAGTCTCTTGGCTGTCGGCGTTGGTCAGCGAATAGGCTTGTTTGCAGGTAGCGGTGTTGGTAAAAGTATGCTCTTGGGTATGATGACCCGATTTACTACGGCCGATATTGTTGTCGTAGGCTTAATCGGAGAGCGTGGACGTGAGGTAAAAGAGTTTATTGAGGATATCCTGGGTGAAGAAGGGCTAAAGCGTGCAGTGGTAATTGCTTCGCCTGCTGATGACTCGCCTTTGATGCGTCTGCGAGCTGCGATGCTAACGACTCGGATAGCGGAATATTTTCGTGATCAGGGTAAAAACGTGCTTTTGTTAATGGACTCACTGACTCGATATGCGCAAGCGCAGCGTGAAATTGCATTGTCTGTGGGGGAGCCTCCCGCGACAAAGGGCTATCCACCCTCGGTGTTTGCCAAACTGCCTCAACTCGTCGAACGTGCGGGGAATGGTAAGAAAGGAGGCGGTTCCATTACTGCTTTTTACACGGTTCTCACTGAGGGTGACGATCAGCAAGATCCTATTGCAGACGCCGCCAGGGCTATTTTGGATGGTCATATCGTGCTCTCTCGTAGCTTGGCCGAAGAGGGCCATTATCCAGCGATCGATGTCGAGGCTTCGATCAGTCGAGTTATGCCTCATATCATCAGTGCTGAGCATTTACAGAATGCACAGCGCTTCAAACAAATCTATGCAAGGTATCAGCAAGCCAGAGACTTAATTAGCGTCGGAGCTTATGTTAAAGGTTCTGACCCACAAACTGATTTTGCTATCGAAAGAATTGAAAAGATGAAGCAGTTCCTGCGGCAGGGATTAACTGAGGAGTCTGAAGCGCCCAGAGCGATAGCGGAAATGTCACAAACGATTGCTGCTGCAGCTCAAGCGCAATAATCTAGCTTGCGCTACAGTCTATAAGGTTGTCTATGAAGAAGTCGCAGCGTTTGAAGGTAGTTCTTGATCAGGCAGAGCGAAACGAGCAAGCGGCTTTGGAGCAGATGACAGCTGCAAAGCGCTATTTGGACGATCAGACTGCGCAAATGGATAATCTCAAACAATATCATAATCAATACCTTGCTGATATGAAGCGAGGCCTTGGTAGCGTCCAGAGCGTTACTCAATTGCAGTCAAGCTTGCACTTTGTTAATCAAATTGATGTCGCAATCCAGCAACAACAGCTTGTTGTTGATCAGGGACAAAAAGCGTTCAATATTACCAAAGAAAAGTGGTCAGCTTTGCACCAAAAAACCAAAGGCTTGGCAGACCTTATTCAGCGCTACAAGGATGAGGAAAACGCACTTGCCGACAAGCGTGAGCAAAAGCAGTTGGAAGACGCTCTTCAAGCCAGGATGTTTCGCCGAAAATAGATCGCTGCATCAAAGGCTTGGCTTAATAATAAGCTTCATTGATGATCAATCCTTTCTATAGCCTCTCATTGCCGATCTAGGGATAAAAAATCAGTTTATGATTTGTGGTATTCCTGAAAATAGCTACTAAAGTTAGTTGAAGAAATAACTATTTGGTGAGATTTAGGCTGATTATGAGTGAAGCAGCAATTGAGTTAGAAGGTGTTGTGAATATCGCTAAGGTTGAGTCGCTACATCATGAGATGGAAGAGATTCTTAAATTAGCATCTCCAACCGTTATCAGTGCGGGAGAAGTATCGAGAGTGGATACTGCAGCCTTGCAATTATTTGCTTCCTTTTTTACTTCAATGCGTACTGCTGAGGCTGAAGTTTCTTGGGGAAGCGTGTCCGAAGAGTTGCAAGCGGCTGCTAAGTTAGCGGGCTTGGAACAAATGCTAAATCTTAACTAAATGTTTTTGAATTTTGATTTCTTAGGGAAATTGCTTAATCGTCGCATACGGGAGAACGTAGATGGCAACAATATTGGCGGTAGATGATTCTGCCTCAATGAGACAAATGGTTTCATTCACTCTTAAAGGTGCTGGCTTTGATGTGATAGAAGCTGCAGATGGACAGCAAGCACTAGATAAAGCAAAAACTACTGCTGTTGATCTGGTTTTATCCGATGTGAATATGCCTGTAATGGATGGTATTGAGTTAGTTAAGAACCTCAGAACCTTACCGGATTATAAGTTTACTCCAATCTTAATGTTGACCACCGAATCAGCTGGCGATAAGAAAATGCAGGGTAAAAATGCTGGCGCTACGGGTTGGTTGGTAAAACCGTTTAACCCAGAGCAGCTATTAGCGACTATCAAGAAAGTAATGGGCTAAGCTTTACCTCTGTAATGTACAGCGCTACCAAGAACAAAAAATCGTTAATGTAACTACGCGTAGACAGGCCAATACAATGAGTGTTGATTTAAGTCAGTTTCATCAGGTGTTTTTCGAAGAGAGTTATGAAGGGCTTGATGTTATGGAGTCTGCGCTTCTTAATATCGATATCTCGAATCTCGATTCTGAAGCGATAAACGAAATATTCAGGGCTGCACACTCGATTAAGGGTGGTAGTGGTACCTTTGGTTTTAATGAGATTGCTGAATTTACACATGTTGTAGAAACGCTGCTTGATCTTATTCGTTCAGACCAGTTTGTTATGGAAGTGGATCATGTCGATCTGTTTCTGAAGTCTGTCGACTGTATCCGAACTATGATCAATGAGCTTGAGGCCGGTCAAAGCTGCGAAACCAAGTTGGCAGATGAGTTGCGAGTACAGTTCAACGCTCTGCTGGAAGGTGGCAGTGAAACAGCAGAAAACTGTGAAAGTCCTAGCGAGGAAACCGACGAAGGTTCTGATGGTTGGACTATCTATTTTAAACCCGACGCAGATGTCTTGCGCACTGGTAATGACCCAGTACGTATGTTTCGTGAACTGTCTGAGTTGGGTGAAGTCGAGGTTTCCAGTGTTGTTGATGAGCTGCCAGAACTTGGCTCGCTAGACCCCGAAGCATGCTATCTAGCTTGGAATATTGTACTTAAGGGTGATGCCGAAAGAGCTCAAATAGACGAAGTCTTTGAGTGGGTCGTTGATGACTCGGATATTCGAATTGAGAAAATTGATTCGCAAGCTTCTGAAGAGTCTGAGGTAAATGCTGAAGCAGCAGAGCCAGCGGTTGTTGCTGAAGCTGCGGTTGGTGTTTCAGCAGTTAAGACAGAAGATGTGCCCGCGTCTAAGTCGAGTGTTGAATCTAGTGCCAGTGTTGAGAAAGCGAGTAAAGCGCCAGCGCCTGTTAAAAAGGAAAGTAAGCCTGAAAGCGTTTCAATCCGTGTAGGCACAGACAAAATCGATAGCCTGATCAATATGGTCGGCGAGCTTGTAATTACCCAGTCAATGCTAAATGAACTGGGCAAAGACTTTACGGTCGATATGATGCCGAAGTTGATGGAAGGTTTAGAGCAGCTAAGTCTTCATACCAGAGAGCTTCAAGAGAGTGTCATGCGTATTAGGATGCTTCCTATTAGTTTTGCATTTTCACGTTTCCCTCGCCTCGTTCACGATATTAGTAAGAGTCTTGAAAAGAAAGTTGAGCTTGTTCTGCTTGGTGAGCAAACTGAACTGGATAAAACAGTGATGGAAAGAATAGGCGACCCTCTTGTTCACCTTGTTCGAAACTCACTTGACCACGGTTTAGAGTCGCCAGAAGCGCGTCTTGCCGCTGGCAAAGATGAAACCGGTAAGATTACCCTTAACGCATTTCACCAGGGCGGTAACATTGTTATTCAGATTATTGATGACGGTGCCGGCCTCAATGAAGATCGAATTTTATCGAAAGCAATCGAAAACGGTCTTGTTTCGCCTAACGATCATCTTGAACCAGAGCAAATTCACGACTTAATTTTCCAGCCTGGATTTTCAACTGCTGCAGAAGTTACCGATATTTCGGGGCGTGGCGTTGGTATGGATGTTGTGCGCAGAAATATACAGGACTTAAATGGTTCGGTCGAGGTTGAGTCGACTCCAGGCAAGGGGAGTATGTTCTCGATACGCTTGCCACTGACTCTGGCAATTTTGGATGGTCAGCTAATTCGTGTTGGTCAGCAGGTATATATTTTTCCTTTGGTATCTATTGTCGAATCGATTGAGTCTCAGGATCAGATGATACATCGCGTTTCTGGTGGCTGTGACGTCCTTCGCCTTCGAAACGAATATGTTCCGATTATTCGCCTTTGGGATATTTTTAACGTTCAGGCAGATCATGAACGGGTTGATGATGGTCTCCTCGTTATTGTCGAGGGTGACAATATTAAGGTAGCGGTGTTAGTTGACGACTTATTAGCTCAGCAGCAAGTGGTCATCAAGAGTTTGCAGGAAAACTATCGTTCAGTCCCTGGTGTATCCGGCGCAACGATACTTGGGGATGGTACTGTATCACTGATCCTGGATATTAGCGGGCTTATAAAGCTTGCTGGTGTTGGGCGTGATGCCTATAAGAAGATTACCGAGCCAGACGATAGCGAAGCGGCATAAAACAAAAGGTTTAATCTATGTCAGAGCAACAAGATTCAAAGCTAGAACAGATTAATGGTGAAGTCGATGATGCAAAGCAGGATGAGCCAACCGACCAATACCTCACCTTTTTTATGGGGGGTGAAGAGTTCGGTATCAATATTCTTTCAGTGCAGGAGATAAGAGGTTGGGAAGAGATCACCTCAATTCCCAATTCTCCAAGTCAGGTGCTAGGTGTCATGAACTTGAGGGGGACTGTTTCTCCTATCGTTGATTTGCGATATAGCTTTGGCATTAAAGATTTATCTTATACCGATGAAACGGTTGTGATAATCGTTTCGGTAGAAACCGAGTCTAACGCCAAGGTTATCGGAATCGTGGTTGATGCAGTGTCGGATGTGTATAACTTTTCTCATTCTCAAATTCAGCCTTCTCCCGAGCTTTCCCAAACGAGTCAGGCGCAATATGTTAAAGGTTTGGGAAGTACCGAAGAAAAAATGGTGATTATTTTGGAGCTTAGCGAGCAATTGATCGCTGATCCAGATCAGGTTGCCGGACGACAATTACTAGCGAGTTAAGGTTCTTAAGTGGATTCTGATCGATCACGAGAGTTTGCGATGTCCGATGCTGATTTCCAGGAAATCAGCGAGTTGGCCTATAAGTATACTGGCATAGTGCTGGGGCCCCATAAGAAAGATATGGTTTATGGCCGCCTGGCGCGTAGGCTCAGAGATGTTCGTTTGGGCTCAGTAAGTGAATATCTGTCTTTGATTCGTAATGAAAACAGCGAAGAAGTTAGTCGTTTTATTAATGCGATTACGACGAATCTCACATCCTTCTTTAGAGAGAACCATCATTTCGAGTTTCTTGGAGATAAGCTCTGTAAGGAGCTAAAGAATAGCAACGCTGCTTCAAGGCGAATTAGAGTTTGGTCTGCAGGCTGCTCTTCTGGTGAGGAACCTTATAGCATTGCAATGACCATTCGGGATAACTTTGATTTAAGTGGCTGGGACTGCAAAATTCTAGCTACTGACTTAGATTCCAAAGTTTTGGGAAAAGGTCAGCAAGGTGTTTACGGGGTTGAGCGAATTGAATCGCTTCCTCAAGAGATCAAGCGGAAGTGGTTCATGTTTGATAAGAACCACCCGGATATCGTTAAGGTTAAACCTGATTTGCAGGAGTTAATTAGATTTAAGCGCCTAAACTTATTGGAACGCTGGCCAATGAAAGGCCCGTTCGACCTAATATTCTGTCGGAATGTCGTTATTTACTTTAATGAAGAGACTCAAGCAGTTTTGTTCAACAGGTATGCCGATATGCTTAAAGATGGGGGCTATTTGATAATTGGTCACTCAGAGAGCTTGAGTAGAGTATGTACAAGGTTTAAGCCAATAGGTAAGACCATCTACCAGAAAATTTCTTAGTATTGAATGTTGATTGTCGTTCAGGGCAGCAATATTACAGTTAATGTAGGATAGTTAGTAAATGTCACAAAATCACACTTTACCACCACCCCTAGCAGGCTTTGAGCATGTGAACAGGTATTGGGATAAGCGAATGAATGTTCCCGCTGCTAAAATAATGCCGGGTGAGTTCTATGTGAGCAAAACTGGAGAAATGATTGTTACCGTACTGGGTTCCTGTATTTCTGCCTGTGTTCGAGATGTGCAACTTGGTATAGGTGGAATGAATCACTTTATGTTACCAGAGCAAGGGGCTCATTCGACGGAAAAGTGGGGAGCTTCAGAAATAAGCAGTGCCTCCAG
Source organism: Oleiphilus sp. HI0132 (assembly GCF_001635845.1). NCBI lineage: Bacteria > Pseudomonadati > Pseudomonadota > Gammaproteobacteria > Oceanospirillales > Oleiphilaceae > Oleiphilus > Oleiphilus sp. HI0132. Next base: position 17,130 of record NZ_LWGJ01000014.1, read on the forward strand.
GTACGGAAACTGGGCGATGGAATTTCTTATTAACGAAATCCTAAAGCTTGGTGGTACGCGTCGAAATCTCGAAATCAAAGTTTTTGGTGGCGGCAATGTTCTTAGCAACATGACTGACATTGGTAAGCGAAATATAGCGTACGTAAGAAAGTACATTTACGAAGAAAATTTTGAGCTAGCAGCGGAAGATGTTGGTGATATATACCCGAGAAAGGTCTTGTATTTTCCCGATACCGGTGCACTTAAAGTAAGAAAGCTTAGAGAAACAACAAACGATACAGTCTTGCAAAGAGAGATTAGCTATAGCAATGACTTGAAGCAAAAGTCCGCACCAAGCGGTGGTGTTGAGTTGTTTGACTGATTCGCGCAGTAATATGTCGTACTTTTCGTGGAGAAGTAGGTTTGAGTAAGATAAAAGTTTTAATTGTTGATGACTCCGAGCTAATTAGGCAGGTTTTATCTGAAATTATTGGCTCGGCACCAGACCTTGAGGTTGTGGCTGTCGCTGAGCATCCGCTTGATGCTCGTGAGAAAATTAAGCAGTTCAGTCCAGATGTACTGACTTTGGATATTGAAATGCCAAAAATGGATGGCATTACATTTCTGCGAAATTTGATGAGATTGCGTCCCATGCCGGTCGTTATGATCTCTACTTTAACTAGTAAAGGAGCTCCGGCTACGCTTGATGCGCTTTCAATTGGCGCAGTTGACTATATCGCAAAACCACAAGGTGGTTCCTGGGATAACCTTTCGGATTATGCGCTAACAATTCAGAGTAAAGTTAGAAATGCTGCCATTGCGAATATGGCGGCTCATGATAGAGTGCTTTCGTCGAAGCAAGCTTCTAGTGAGGCGACAGAAAAACGTAAATTTGACGGGCGAAAAATTATTTGTATCGGAAGTTCTACGGGTGGAACGGAAGCTCTACGTGAAGTCCTGCAAGGGATGCCAGCAAACTGCCCGCCTATTGTTATGGCGCAGCATATACCTGCTACCTTTAGTGCCTCATTGGCGCAGCGGCTTGATGGACACTGTGAAATCACAGTTAAGGAAGCAAAGAGTGGTATGCCTTTGGAGCCGGGCCATGCTTATTTAGCGCCAGGCGACTTCCATTTAAAAGTTTACGAGAAAAACGGGCGCTTGGTTACCTCTCTATATGATGGAGAGAAGGTCAGTGGTCATAAGCCTTCGGTCAATGTATTATTCGACTCAGTCGCACAGCATTATGGGAAATATGCAGTTTCAGCTATCCTAACGGGGATGGGAAGTGATGGCGCCGAAGGTATGGAAAGAATACTTTCAGTGGGCGGTGCAACTTTTGCTCAAGATGAAGCAACGAGTGTTGTATGGGGAATGCCCGGCGCAGCTGTTAAACTTAACGCTGTGCAAAAAGTGCTCCCGATAAATAAAATTCGAGAAGCGCTACTTAAGGCTTGTGAAAGGTAGCGTTAGGAAATATCTATTTAGACAAAGGTGAGGCATAAATGTCAATCACATCAGTACTTTCAACGGATGATAACTCTCTAACTATTGCGATTAAAGGTCGCTTTGACTTTGCTTCGCATCAGAGTTTTTGTGACGCTTACGAAGGAAAAGACAACGGTGTTAGTGAATATCGCATCGATATGCGCGACGTCAGTTATCTAGACAGCTCTGCTTTGGGAATGTTGTTGTTACTTAAGGATCACGCAAAAGAAAATGTAAAAATCAGCATAGTTCACTGTTCTGATGAGGTAAAAAAGATATTCGAGATCTCTAATTTTAAACAGCTATTCGATATTCATTAAATTAAGTACCATTCTCTAAATAGCGGATATTGGCCCGATATTCGCATAATCCTCCCTAAAGCGTAGTGTAATCAAGTTAGACGACTAACTTGAGCGCCTACAATTCGCTTGTCCTAAAGCTATTTTTTCTAAGTCATAATTAATATGGCTTGAGCGAAACGGGTGGTTGTTGTTCATGCAAAATATATCTCTATCAAACCCTGTATCAGCAGGAAACGCACCAGCAGCGTCAACTAGCGGTCCAGCATTGGGCGCGAGCAGCGAACCGGGTGCATCACCCATAGAGGGTTCATTTGGTGCTACATTAACAGGTGTCTATCAGTCTTCTATAAGTCCTGAGAAACTTGATGATATTGCTGCTAAGCTTGAAGCTTTAGGGCTGGATTCAAGCTTCCTGGATGATATCAACGCATTATTGAGTGGCAATTTAATGTCTCTGGATGCGGCACAGCAAGGCATAGAATTGCCGGAAATGAGTACTTTTCTTTCTAACTCGCTGGCAGAGCTTGAGAGTGGTCTTGGATTTTCAAGTGATGACATACCCGAAGATGTGTTGGCATCTTTGCTAAATACGGTAAATGGGATACAACAAGCCCTTGCACCGGTAAGTGCTAACCTTCCACAAGCATTGACTGGGCTTGATTCAGGTGTGGCGCCAGTAAGTGTTTTGCCTGGCGTATCTTTTCAAAACCAGGATGCTAAGAAGTCTCAGGTGAACCTAAATACGGCAAACCAAATTCAAGCAGCTCCGCTTACCAATTCTAATATTGATTCAGGGCTTGGGTTGTCTCCTCAGAATTTGTCCCAAAATGGCAGTGCTAAGCTCAATTTGGAAGAGGAGGTTGTTAGTCAGGCATTGCAAGGTGAATCAAAGTTTAAGGCGATTGCGGATAGTACTAGTAGTGTTGAAAGCATTCTGGAAAAAACGATTGGTAGTGGTGTAGAGCGTTCATCTTCGCTACTTAAAACAACGTTTTCGGAAGTGCAGCAGAAATTAGATAACGCGCCTTACTCGACAACAGTAATGACGGGTTTGGATGAGGTTGAGTGGGGGGAGGAAGTTGGCCAGAAGATAGTTTGGCTTACGGGAAAGGCAATTCAGTCTGCAGAGATCCACTTAAACCCTGCTGAGCTTGGTCCAATTGATGTAAAAATTTCTGTTCAAAATGATGCAGCAGCCATTACATTTAACGCCCATAATGCTTCAGTCAGGGAAATGCTTGAATCTAACGTTGTGCGTTTACGTGAAATGATGGAGACAAACGGCGTTGAGCTTCAGGAAGTGAATGTCGATGCACGCAGCGGTGATGAGCGTTTTGCATCCAATGATCAGCAGCAAGGTTCTAATGGCTCGGAAGATCAGCAAGAAGATTCTGAAGATTCTAGTAGTGAAACAGCTACGACAGAATCGATTTCACGCTCCTCTTCAAATCTCGTTGACTACTTTGCCTGATAAGTTTTTATCAGGCCCTCTTCATTTTCGCCCTCTTTAAGCTAAACTAATATCAAATAGTTAAAGGCAACAGTTAAGCTTCCGTTTAAACGGAGAACTGTTGTTTTTGGCATACACTTTGCTGGATATCTGTAAAGGTGCTCAGCTGCGATTTGATATGACGGGATTTTGACGTGGCAGAAGAAGAAAACAAAACTGAAGAAGAGCAATCTGGCGAAGGTGGTTCAAAGAAAAAGCTAATTATTATTATTGCGATCGTTGCAATTTTAGCTATTGGTCTATCGGTTGGTGTGACGATGTTTTTGCTTGGTGGCGATGAAGACGCACCAACTGAACCGGTTATTGAAGAAGAAGTAAAGGAGCCAGCTAGCTACATTCCAATTAAGCCAGCATTTTTGGTTACGTTTAATGTCGATGGGCGTCAGCGGTATATGCAGATTTCATTATCTGTTTCTAGTCGTGATGCCAGTGCTTTGGATGCTTTAGACCACCATATGCCTTTGATACGTTCACGTTTATTGAATGTATACGCAGATCAGGACTTTCAACAGATTCGCACTGAGGAAGGTAAGTTAGCGCTTCAAGCTCAGACAGTCGAAGTGATTAATACTGTCTTAAGTAGTGAAGAGGCTGGTGAGATAGAGAACGTTTATTTCACTAATTTTGTATTGCAGTAGTTTTGTTCAAGATGTTTTAAGTTATTTGTTTGGTGTTATTTTCGCGACCGTCAAATAGCTTATTTTGTGATTGCTTAAAAATTCATATAGTCAGGTATTAGTGTGCAAGATTTATTATCACAAGACGAGATAGATGCGTTATTGCATGGTGTCGATGATGGTGATATCGACACGGAGGACGATGCCGATGAAGAAGGTATACGCAATTACGACTTAGCGAGCCAAGATAGAATTGTGCGCGGGCGCATGCCTACGCTCGAAATGATCAATGAAAGGTTTGCCCGCTACACCAGAATCAGCTTGTTTAACCTGCTCCGTAGAAACGCCGACGTTTCTACGGGCGGTGTCCAGATCATGAAGTTTGGAGAGTATATCCATACTCTTTACGTTCCTACCAGTTTAAATATTGTCAAAATCAGACCTCTTCGCGGAGCTGGTTTATTTATTTTTGATGCCAAGCTAGTTTTTAAACTTGTTGATAACTTCTTTGGTGGTGATGGGCGTCATGCAAAAATTGAAGGGCGTGAGTTTACGCCTACCGAGATTCGGGTTGTTCATATGGTACTCGAACAAGTCTTTATCGATATGAAGGAAGCGTGGAGCGCAGTTTTCAAAATTGATTTTGAGTATATGAACTCTGAAGTTAACCCTTCAATGGCGAATATTGTTAGCCCTAGTGAAGTGATAGTAATTAGTACCTTTCATATCGAACTAGATGGCGGTGGTGGAGACCTTCATCTGGCCATTCCATACTCTACCATTGAGCCGATTCGCGAGATCCTCGATGCTGGTGTCCAGAGTGATGTTGACGATGTTGACGAGCGCTGGATGACAACTATTCGGAAAGATCTTTTAGAGGCTAATGTGCCTCTTAATGCGACAGTCCTAGAAGAACAGATATCACTTAGAGATGTTGCCAAGCTTGAAAAAGGTGATGTTATACCGATAGAAATGCCAGAGTTTATTACGCTAACTGCGAATAAGGTCCCTATGTTCAAAGCAAAGCTTGGGCAAAGTGATGGTCAGTTAGCGGCGAAAATTGAAGAAAAAATTGAACGACCCAACCTCATATCCAGTGTAGTTGACGAAAATTTGGAAGAAGAAAATGAGTGATAACGAAGATCAAAGTGAAGACGAAAAACTAGCATCTGAATGGGAAGCTGCAATGGAAGAGTCTGGTGATTCTGAAGGCGGCGAAGGTAGTGTTGAGGATGAGTGGGCGGCGGCAATGGCCGAAGCTGAAGCTATCGAAGGGGATGATGCTGATGATATTAAGTCTGCGCCTCTAGAGTCTTTTGATTCGCGTCCAGCTGCGGCTGCTAACGCTGGTGCTGGTGGCCCAGGCGCTCCCGATCTTGATGTCATTCTGGATATACCTGTTACGTTATCGATGGAAGTCGGTAATACCTCCATTCCGATCAGAAACTTATTACAATTGAATCAAGGTTCCGTTATTGAGCTTGACCGCTTGGCCGGTGAGCCATTAGATGTTTTGGTCAATGGCACACTAATCGCTCATGGTGAAGTTGTTATGGTTAATGATAAATTCGGTATTCGACTGACTGATGTAGTAAGTCCAACTGAACGTATCAGGCGTTTAGGGTAGTTTTGTGGGCTTACTGATTCGCCTTTGTGTGGTGTTCATACTGAGCACCAGTATTGTGTATGCTAATGAATCCTCAGATTCTACGAATCCTGGCACTGAGCCACAGCAACAATTAGTTGAGTTAGACGATACGTTAAAAACTGAAAACGAAGTTGTCAGCTCAAATACTGAATCGACCCACCTTAGTAAAGCTCGTGCACCAGAGTACGACCCGATAACGAGTTGGCCTATTGTTGTCGCTACTTTATTCGCAATGGTGGTCTTCATTTTTGTCTTGGCTTGGTTTGCTCGCCGATTTAGCGGATTTAATATTGCTAAAAATAGAGAAATGGAAGTGCTTTCGTCTCTTCCGCTTGGTGCAAGAGAAAAAGTTAGTTTGGTTCGTGTAAAAGGGCAGACACTTCTTTTGGGTGTTACCAATCAGCAGATTTCTTGTTTGCATACTTTTGACAGCGATTCTGATCTTAGTGATAACGCTCAAGAAGGTGGTGGTCGTGGTGCACATTCCGATTTTTCGACAACTTTAAAAGGCTTGCTCACTAAAAGTACGCCTGAGGAGCAAGGCAGCTCTGAGCTTAACTCTCAAGAGGGTAAGCTATGACAACGAAGTCAAAGTTTTCAGTGCGTACTTTTGCACTCCTAGCACTAGGTGTCGTTCTGTCATTGTTGTCATTTTCAGCTTTTGCTGAAGGTGCGCAAGGAAGCCCGGGTATTCCTGCTCTAACCCTGGTAAATAATTCTGATGGTTCGCAGACCTATACGGTGACGATCCAGGTTCTTGCGCTAATGACTGCGCTAACCTTCTTGCCTGCGATGCTGATGATGATGACTTCATTCACCCGAATAATCATCGTTTTCTCAATACTTCGCCAGGCCTTGGGGCTACAACAAACCCCTTCAAACCAGATAGTTTTGGGTTTATCGCTGTTTTTAACGATCTTTATTATGACGCCTGTTTTTGAAAAGGTTAATGAAACGGCTATCCAACCTTATATGAACGAGCAGCTAGCACCTGTTGATGCCGTTAAAGCCGCAAGCTTACCATTTCGAGAGTTTATGCTGACGCAGACAAGAGAAGATGATATTGCGCTGTTTGTGCGTATATCGGGTGCTGAATACAATACGCTTGATGACTTGCCGTTTTGGGTGTTGATGCCTGCCTTCGTAACAAGTGAACTGAAAACCGCCTTTCAAATTGGCTTTCTGCTGTTCCTGCCTTTTCTAATTCTCGATATGGTCGTGGCGAGCGTACTGATGGCAATGGGTATGATGATGTTATCACCTATGATTATCTCCTTACCTTTCAAGATAATGTTTTTTGTCTTGATTGACGGTTGGGCTCTGATAATGGGTAGTTTAGCCGCCAGCTTTGGAATATAACGAGGTAGATTAAGATGACGCCAGAGTTAGCAATTGACCTTGTAAGGGATGCCGTATTTGTAATTTTGATTTTGGTCACTTTAATACTCGTACCCGGCCTAATCGTTGGCTTGATGGTGAGTGTTTTTCAGGCTGCAACACAGATCAACGAGCAAACGCTAAGCTTCTTACCAAGGCTTCTGGTGACCTTGTTTGTGCTTATTGTCGCGGGTCCGTATATGATGACAAAAATTCTCGACTATTCAGAACGCTTATGGACTAGCATTCCATTACTGATCGGGTAAAAGATGGAATTTACCGACGCACAAATTGGCGCTTGGGTTGGGTCCTTCTTGTGGCCCTTATTCCGTATTGCCAGTTTCTTGATGGTGGTTCCGGTAATCGGAACACGGTTGGTGCCAATGCGTGTCCGAATTGGCTTATCCTTTGCCTTAACGCTAATCGTTGCTCCATTGATTGACCCTGTCCCTGTGATTGACGCTCTGTCAATCGGTTCTTTTTTGATTGTGCTTCAGCAAGTTGTTATCGGTACCTTAATGGGCTTCATGTTTGTGCTACTGATGCAGTTGTTTGTGGTGGCGGGGCAAATGATTTCGATGCAAATGGGTTTGGGTTTTGCTTCGATGGTTGACCCAACGAACGGTGTTAATACACCAATCCTGTCTCAGATATTCCTGATAGGCGTAACCTTAACGTTTCTTGCAATGAATGGTCATTTAGTGATGATTGAAGTGATTGTTGAAAGCTTTAGGGCGTGGCCGATTTCAGCAAGTATTATAGGTGAAAACTCGATAGAGCCTTACTTATTGTGGGATATGTTGATGAGGATTAACTGGCTCTTTGCTTCGGCTCTGCTGGTTGCGCTGCCAGTAGTAACTTCGGTATTGATTGTTAATATCTCCTTTGGAGTTATGACAAGGGCGGCACCGCAGATGAATGTATTCTCGCTCGGTTTTCCAATCGGTATGATTTTCGGTTTTTTCATTCTTTGGGTGGGTGTCGGAAATGTTGATACGCTTTTTATTCGTTTTAGCGAGCATACATATATTTATCTGCGCGATGTGATGGGGGCTTAGAGCGCTTATGGCAGAGAACGATAGTAGTCAGGATAAAACCGAAGAACCCACCGGCCGGAAACTCGAAAAAGCGCGAGAAGAAGGTCAGGTTCCCCGATCAAAAGAGTTAAATACAACTTTTTTACTGATTGTCGGGCGGGGGGCTTGTTAATTTTTGGTAGCGGTATCGCAGCATCTTTAACAAAGATCATGACTGCTAGTTTTTCGTTTTCTAGAGAGGCGACACAAGATACAAGCCAGATGGGAATGTATCTCGCAAGAGCCGCGGTTGAAGTTGCAGAAGGTATTTTGCCGTTTCTAATTTTGTTGTTTGTATCGGCTATTGCAGGGTCCGTTGCTTTGGGTGGTTGGCTTTTCTCAACTAAAGCTCTGGCGCCTAAGTTTAGCCGAATGGACCCAATTAAAGGCTTGGCGAAGATGTTTTCCCTCAAGTCCTTAGTGGAGCTCATAAAGGCGATTGCAAAGGTGTCATTGGTTGTCGCAGTTGCAGTTTTGATTATTCACTCGCAATTGCCAACGCTTATCGGGCTTGCCGATCAAAATGTAATTTCAGCAATGGAAACAGCTTCCAAAATACTGGGGTGGGGTTTTTTCTATTTAGCATGTACGATGATCGTGATCGCTATGATTGATGTACCTTTTCAGATATTTGATCATACAAAAAATCTGAAGATGACGAAGCAGGAAGTGAAAGACGAATTCAAGGACACGGAAGGTAAGCCAGAGGTTAAACGGAAGATTCGCCAATTGCAGATGGAAATGGCGCAGCGTCGAATGATGCAAGATGTTCCTCAGGCTGACGTGGTGATTACCAACCCAACTCACTTTTCAGTCGCGCTACGATATAAACCTGAAGAAGATGCCGCGCCAATTTTGCTTGCGAAAGGGCATGATCAAGTCGCCTTGAAGATTAGAGAAATTGCCAACGAACATGATGTCGAAATTGTTGAGGCTCCACCGCTTGCGCGTTCGGTCTACCATCATGCCGAGATTGGTCAGGAAATTCCGAGTGGTTTGTATATGGCGGTTGCACAAGTGC
>NZ_LWGJ01000015.1:0-617 GCF_001635845.1 Oleiphilus sp. HI0132
CGGCTATGCTGGTCTATCTGATGAGTGCCTATACTACATCGGCGGTATCATTAAGCACGCTAAGACTTTGAACGCTTTCACTAACGCTTCTACTAACTCATACAAGCGTTTGGTTCCAGGCTTCGAAGCACCAGTTATGTTGGCATACTCTGCACGTAACCGTTCTGCTTCTATCCGTATTCCATACGTAAATAGCCCGAAAGCACGTCGTCTGGAAGCTCGCTTCCCAGATCCAACGGCTAACCCATACCTAGCGTTCTCTGCGCTACTAATGGCTGGCCTTGACGGCATCCAGAACAAGATCCACCCTGGCGACCCAGCTGATAAAGATCTATATGACCTTCCTGCTGAAGAAGCTGCTGAGATCCCAACAGTTGCTGCTACGCTAGAAGAAGCACTAAACACTCTAGAAGCAGATCACGAATTCCTAACTAAGGGTGGATCTTGTTCTGGATGCCGTCAAGGCCAGCCATTAGTAGCGCAGAGAACGCTAGGTATGGGTTAGCCGTTGGATCTGGGAAGCGAGCTTCCAGACGACGTGCTTTCGGGCTATTTACGTATGGAATACGGATAGAAGCAGAACGGTTACGTGCAGAGTATGCCAACATAACTGGTGC
>NZ_LWGJ01000016.1:0-766 GCF_001635845.1 Oleiphilus sp. HI0132
TAGGAGCGATGGGTCTATCCAGTAGCACTGCATGGGCTCAGCTACTGGGCGCATCTGGTGAGGCGACGACGCTTGGCCCCTTACCTGCGGATTACTATCCACCAACTTTGACAGGCTTGCGGGGCAGCCATAAGGGATCCTTTGAAGTGGCCCACTCACTGGCATGGCGTGGTGAGAAACCGCAGCACTACCAAAAGCTTCACGAGCACTATGATCTGGTAATTGTTGGTGGTGGAATATCCGGATTGTCTGCAGCGTGGTTTTATCGAAAAAAAATGGGCCATGATGCACGCATTCTGATTCTGGATAATCACGACGATTTCGGCGGACATGCCAAGCGCAACGAATTCCAGGTCAAAGGTAAAACGTTATTGGGGGCTGGCGGTTCGCAAAACTTGGAGTTCCCAGACCGCTACGATGATATTTCCCGCTCAGTATTGGACGACTTGGGCATCGATACCGATATCATGGAATCCAATATGACGCAAGATTACCCCTTGGGCAATACCGATCACGATGCAGGCATGTCGATTGCGACTGATAATGGTCACGTTAACCTTGGCGGAAATTGGATTAATTTTTTACACGCGAAGGAAGGCTATCGCGAAGCGATAGAACGATTGCCTTATAATAAATCTGAAAAAGAAAAACTGATCGAATTCGTATCCGGCGAGCACGACTACCTTGATGAACTGTCCTTCTTCGAGAAATATAAGTACTCAAAAACCACCAGTTACAATAGTTTTCTTCGCGACAGAGTCGGGTT
>NZ_LWGJ01000017.1:0-1379 GCF_001635845.1 Oleiphilus sp. HI0132
GTGAGTAATGCAGAAATCGGTATTCACCTGACAGCAGGTTCCGAGAACAATATTATTGCTAAAAACACCTTTATCAAAAACCAGACTCAAGTGAAATACGTCGCGACCCGCAAACAAGAATGGAGCCTCGACGCCCAAGGTAATTACTGGAGCGACTATTTAGGCTGGGATATGAACAATGATCAAATTGGCGATACCTACTTCGAACCCAATGACAGTATCGACAAGCTACTATGGAAGTTTCCTCAGGCAAAAATGCTAATGGATAGCCCTGCAGTATTGTTACTACGTTATATCCAAAAACAATTCCCGGTACTTAAATCGCCTGGGGTAAGAGATAGTTTCCCTCTCATGACACCGCCCGCTCGTAAGGTAGCCAGCCCATGACGTCCCCTTCTTCTGACCTTGTTGTTAAGCTTGACTCAGTCTCCAAACATTATGGCGAGCTAAAAGCACTCGAGGCAATCAATCTGGACTTGCCTCCAGGCGAAGTGCTTGGCTTGTTTGGTCATAACGGCGCTGGCAAAAGTACGCTGATGAAAATCATCCTGGGCGTGCTTGAGCCTTGTCAAGGCGAAGTACTAACCCTTGGCCAGTCACCTCGAGACAAAAAAGCTCACCACATTCGCCAGAAGTTTGGTTATCTACCCGAAAATGTTAGCTTTTATGATCACCTAAGCGGGCGCGATATACTCACTTACTTCGCCAAACTTAAAGGCTTTAAAAAGAACGAGGCTGAACGGTTACTTGAGAGTGTTGGCCTTCAAGCTGCAGCAAATCGAGCAGTCAAAACCTACTTTAAAGGTATGAGGCAGCGCCTTGGTTTGGCGCAAGCACTGCTAGGCAAACCTAAACTATTATTACTGGATGAGCCCACCGTTGGCTTAGACCCTATCGCAACCGATTATTTTTATCGTACGGTAGACGAACTACGAAGCGATGGTTGCGCAGTGATTCTTTGTTCTCATGTTCTCCCTGGTGTTGAAGCGCATATCGACAGAGCTATGATACTAGGTGGCGGGAAGCAATTAGCCTTGGGTAATCTTGAAACGCTTCGCCAGCAAAGCGAGCTGCCTATCGAGATCAAAGCGCATGGCTTAGCAGCGAATGAAATTCCCAGCGAACTCATGCAGTATCAAAATGCGGTCGCCTGTGCGGCTGGCCAGCAATCTCTGCTTGTGCCGACGAAAGATAAAATGTCCGCCCTTAGAACACTCTCGGGAAATACAAGCATCAGCGACCTGGAGATCAAGCAACCTTCCTTGCAGGAAATATACAGCCACTTTATTCGCAAGGGAGAGCAATAAATATGGATAAAATACTAACTGTCGCCTCAAAAGAATTTAAAGATGGCTTCCGCAATCGCTGGACTTTGGCGA
>NZ_LWGJ01000018.1:0-626 GCF_001635845.1 Oleiphilus sp. HI0132
TAACGCTTTGCCGTTTGTTCAAAAGGCGCGCCATCTAAGGCAAGCTGCTCTGCTTCTACCAAAGCAATTTTATGCTCATGATTAAGAGAATATAAATCGGCTCGAAGCTGAAGAATGTGCTTGAGCTCGTTTGATACTTTCTCCAATTTTTTGAATGCTTGATGACTAGCGCCTACAAAGCCCTCTCTCTGAGCACGAATAAAGGCAAGATTACTAAGGCAATATAGGTCAACCATCATAAAATGGCTTTTGAAAAGCCCGTAACTTGCAACCGCGTCAAACAAATGCGCAACCAGTGTTTCGCAATCCGCTTCGTCCCAGAAGAAGTATTCAAAACGGCAATACATGAGAAAGGCTTTGAAAGAACTACCATTGATAATTGCTAACGAGGTCGCCTCGAAGTTTTCGTCGCCAAGCAAGTATTCGTGCTTAAGATAAGATTGCCAAGAGTTTTCAAGTATCGGCAGAAAAGGAACACGCAAAGACTTTTTCTCGACAAAGGCCTTCGCCTCCTCATACTCTGTTAGTAACTCTTCAATGGGAAAGCCCGCAACCGCTTTGATCGTTGATTTCGCAGATAAGCACACCCCTGCTCTAGCAAGCTCTCCTGTCTCAATCCCGGCTTC
>NZ_LWGJ01000019.1:0-667 GCF_001635845.1 Oleiphilus sp. HI0132
AGTTTACTAAAGAAGATTATCGTAATGATTACGAAACGTTTCTTAAACAGCACCCACTCATATTAAGTGCTACCCATTCGCTCAGAGGGTGCGTGGATCGTGGGACACTTCTGGATTATCTAATAATTGATGAAGCCTCTCAGGTAGATCTGGTAACTGCTGCAATTTCGTTGTCATGCTGCAAACGTCTTGTGGTCGTGGGCGATCTAAAGCAAATATCCAATTTTGCATCAGAGGCCGCTCTTGACCAGAAAGCCGAAGTAGAAGATGAATATCCGGTTGAAGAGCATTATAACTTTTACGACAACAGCATAATGTCTTCGTTGCTCAAGACTTATGGCGATCGATTACCTAAAACGATGTTAAGAGAGCACTATAGGTGTCATCCAGCGATTATTGGGTTTTGTAATAAACAGTTCTACAACGATCAGCTGTTAATTATGACCGAAGAAGGTGAGAGGAAAGACCCGTTCCTGGTTTTTCCGCTTGTGGCCGGAAATCACGCAAGGAAGTTGTTTGATGAACCGGGGCTGTTTAGTGAAAGAGAGATCTCAGTTATTAAGGATGAGGTGCTGACTGAACCTCGATTAGCGACACAAGATTCAGATGAAATTGGGATAATCGCTCCTTATAGAAAGCATATTGAGCAAACTAGGAAGTGTTTAGA
>NZ_LWGJ01000020.1:0-895 GCF_001635845.1 Oleiphilus sp. HI0132
GGTGTTATTTTTACACAACCAGTGCCTTTTTCCATGTCGGCATGATCATCACCCACAATCGGGATCAAACGACCAACAAGAGGCAATTCTACAAACTTACCGATCAGGTCTTTGTAACGTGGATCTTCAGGGTTGACTGCAACGCCTGTATCACCCAGCATGGTTTCGGGGCGAGTGGTTGCGACGACTAAGTAGTTTTTACCTTCAGAGGTTTTTTCACCATTGGCTAGTGGATAGCGAAGGTTCCACATATTGCCTTTTTTGTCTTTGTTCTCGACTTCCAGGTCTGAAATAGCCGTGTGAAGCTTAGGATCCCAGTTTACCAAACGCTTGCCGCGATAGATTAAGTCATCTTTGTATAAACGAACAAATACTTCCTGAACGGCTTTGTAAAAGCCATCGTCCATCGTGAAGCGTTCATGGTCCCAATCGACAGAAGCACCTAAACGACGAAGCTGACGGGTAATTGTGCCACCGGACTCTTCTTTCCAATCCCAGATTTTATCGAGAAAGGCTTCACGTCCGAGGTCATGGCGAGTTTTGCCTTCTTCAGCAGCAAGCTTGCGCTCAACAACCATTTGAGTTGCGATACCCGCGTGGTCGGTACCGACCTGCCATAAAGTGTTATGACCTTTCATGCGGTGATAGCGGGTTAGGGCATCCATAATAGAGTCCTGGAAGGCATGTCCCATATGCAAGCTACCGGTGACATTCGGTGGCGGAATCATAATGGTGTAGGGCTGGCCTTCATTTGAAGGCTTGAAGTAGCCGCTTTCTTCCCAGGTTTTATACCAAGACTGTTCTATTTCGCTAGGTTGGTAGGTCTTATCCATAATCGTTGATGCTTACTCGTTAAAAATGGCTAGAGGTCGAGTGCCTGACTTTCGCTTGGCAT
>NZ_LWGJ01000021.1:0-1094 GCF_001635845.1 Oleiphilus sp. HI0132
TTGCAAAGGATGACTCGGTGTCTTGAGTTGGTAATATCTTTTAATGACTCCCCAGAAATAAAGCCCGGAGCTCGAATGGCTTTTTGTAGCGTTTGTTTTGCAGTATCCTCATAGTTTGCTTCCAGTGATTCCGCGATGGATCTTTCGATAATAACCCTAATCATGGCATGCCCCTCCAGTGTGCTGTTGTTTTAAGTATAGATTAAAAAAGAGAGCTAGATGTTACATCAACACCTTTTGGATACTCAAGGTTTGTATTGTCCTGAACCTGTTATGATGCTGCACTCAAAAATTGACGAGATGCAAAGTGGGGACGTGGTCAAGGTAATCGCTTCCGACCCGGCCACTCAGCGTGATATACCAAAATTCTGTCAGTTTCTTGGTCATGAACTGCTCGATCAGAGCCAGGAAAACGGCAATTATATTTATCTGCTGAGAAAAGCCTGAAAGTAGTTCTCATGTCGATGTTTCGAGTTTGCACTTTTCAGATCATGCTCTATCTTTTTAGAATGCACCTTTAATTATTCAAATATAGATTGTCAGGTGCTTGCGATATAAATATTAGCTAAAGTTGATTTGGGTATCTATGACTGACAGTGCTACGGGTAGTGTGAAAGTTTCCGTTAATAATTCTTGTACTACTCTCTATATCAGTGGAAGTTTCGCATTTCATTTGCAGAGCGAATTCCGATCAGCTTACTAAAAGGAGGTTGGTGACAGCCGTCTGGTTCAGGTTGATCTCTATGATGTCGAATACATGGATAGTTCCGGTTTGGGAATGTTGCTGGTCATGAAGAAGTTTCTAGACGGTGCAGGTGTGGCCTATGAGATCGTTCGTTCGCGTGGGCAGACCTATGACCTGTTGAGCATGACGCACTTTAATCAGTATTTCAGCATCAATGGTGAGAGTCCGGCTCCTTCGTTGGCTAAATAGTTTTCTGATTCGGTTAGTACAAATAAAAGAAAAGAGTTGCAGTTATATGCGTGATAATGAAGTAATCAAATGTATTCAGGACTTATTCTTTCAGTCGTGTAAAGACTTGTTTGAAAACCTGGATTGCAATGTAGGCTTGATGGTAGATAAACCTGAGCGC
>NZ_LWGJ01000022.1:0-834 GCF_001635845.1 Oleiphilus sp. HI0132
GCTAGGTCTTCAGAACGGCGCTCGCTATTATGGCCTTGTCTCTGCGCATGGTGCCAAGGTGAAAGCGTTCTCCTACTATATGCAAATGAAAGGCGAACTGGAACATCAGCTACTTGAGCTCAATTATCCTCATATAGCACTTGCTAGGCCTAGCCTATTACTCGGCGACAGAGGTGAATTTCGTCCAGCTGAAAAGCTAGGTGAAGTATTTATGGGCATACTCCCTGGCAATTTAAAAGCGATTCAAGCTCACGATGTTGCCGCTGCACTGATTCTTGAGGCAAATCGTTCTAAGCGGGGCACACAAGTGCTTAACTCAGCAATGATGCAAGGCGCGATAAAACAGCTAGAAAAGTAAACACCATGGCAAAGAACCCTGAAATCAGTACAGAGCAAATTCAAACTGAAATCGCTGAACTCAACGAGCAAATTCAGACACTCCAATTAGCAACACTTGGAAAAGATAAAGAGCCGTGCATCAGCTATACCCCCTTTCTGAAAACGGGCTCAGCTTACTACATTTTTATCAGTCAGCTTGCGACACACACGCACAATTTACTTGCTCACCCCAGTCTCTCTATTTTGATCATTGAAGATGAAGACAAGAGCAAAAACGTTTTTGCCCGCAAGCGACTAAACCTTAAGTGCAAAGCAGAAGAACTCAAGCAAGAAGACCCTGAATGGAACAATATTCTTGATGGCTTTGAAAAACGTCATGGAAATACAGTGAAGCTGCTTCGCTCTCTACCCGACTTTCATCTATTCAGACTAACTGCGGTTTCAGGTACTTATGTGAAAGGCTTTGGACAGGCTTTTGAGCTGACTGGAGACGAT
>NZ_LWGJ01000023.1:0-2249 GCF_001635845.1 Oleiphilus sp. HI0132
CCAGAGAGCAGTCCAGCCAGCATCGCGCAGACAATCATAGGTAAAAAGTGTCTAAAAGCAGACATAAAACGCATAGGCATGTAACTCACCTTAAATTTATTATGTAAGTGGTGGAAAAAGCTTGGGTTATTTTTATGATAGCACTACTTATGGTAATAGAAAGGCAAAGTAAAAACTATGCATTAGGTCTAGCTTGTGCAAGGTCATCCGGGGTAAGCAATTTAGCCGCACGATGGACAAGCTTGCCGCCACCTCTTAGTGAACGATAGACGATATCCAGAATATCTCGGTGCACGGCTTCAATAGGTTTGGCTATTTGACTCACTACGGGTAATTTTTGCATCACATAAAAGGGCTCTTCAGCAATTGAGTAATGAACCGTCTCAACTGTTTCTACCGTTTTATCGTAAGCGCTCGCCATCAAATCGATAGTGCCTGCTAATAAAGCTTGATTGGACACATCTTGCTGCCCAGCTTCGGGGATATAGGGTTTACGTATTACCTGATAGTTGATTAAATCGAGCGCTTTCCCCGCATGACGTGTACGCAATCTTCGCTCATCTTCATCAACCCAGCATGCTATCTGCTGGTACACGCGGTCAGAGTGCGCCAATGGAATATGTGGCAGGCCTTCAAAGTGAGCGTTTTAGCTATGTGTTGGCGCAGAGCCCGGGTTAGCACTACCCTGTCTGACCAAGCTACCCCCCATCACTCTGCTAATAAAGCTATCTTCATTCTTTCCAACACTACCACTAATAAAGTAATGACGAGCCTGATCATAGAAACTCGCACATGACGACTCAATGTCTTCAGATGGAGCAAAAAACTTCAAGCCATGCTTTAAATCTTGAATACCTTCACTCCGCCGATCAATCCAATCAGCCCAATGGCTAATGTAATCCCGAGGAAAGTGTCGAACGATTTCACCGCTAAAGTGGCCAAACTTTTCAAGCGGTGAGCCTTCGTGCGGTGTACCCAAGTACATACATTTACTTAAGTTCGAGAGCCAAGGCATATCAGTTTGGATGGCACAATATTGAGCATGTCGAAGTAAGAGTCCGCCCATACTGAAACCGACAAGCATCAGTTCATCAATATTAATCGGGTAGGCTTCGTGCAATTGAGTCAGTTGCTTTGCCAGAAGACGACCATTTTTTTCTAAAGAAAGTCCGGTATTGTAGCGAAGATAGAACGGTGTATAACCAAAATCTTCCTGCAACTTTGTACCATAGTTTTCCCTGACATCGCCGCCTTTATAGTCGAAACAGCTATCAATATAATGATCGACGAGAGATTCCCCTTCACTGGGAGCCTTTAGGTGGTAATCCCAAACCGTTTCCAGGTTTGTTAGCCCATGAACAAATACAACCACCTTATTACTTAACGGCGCATCCAGCTGATGAACGAGGTGTTCATTTAAGACCAAGCGTTTGTAGTGGTAATAAAAGCCCATCTGGATAGCCAAAGGGTTACATTCTTTTTCAAGGTAGTCACCTATCACTCCATTGAGGATGGAGCGCCCTAGACGCCCCCAATGTTTATGGGTCTCTTGACCTTCAACAGTATGACTCATACATGATCTCCGTAAGTGAAGATCTTCAGATTAGCATGTTTTCTGGAATATGAGACATGATCCAACTCAATCAATGAAGGCTATTCAAATGTCATCCCTCTTAAACACGAACTTAGCCAAGTAAGTACCGCTGTGACGAAGCCCTATAAATTCAGTGCGATAAGATCACAGAATCACCACGTACTTCTACTTATTAAGAAGTCTTGTCACAAAAACAAAGTGTCAAGACCGATTTGTTGCTTAAAATTCCCTATGATGCTCACTTATAAACGCACTAGATAAAAGACAAACGCTTTAACAGCATTGATAGATAAGTTTCGGAATAAAACGTGTATAGCAGTTCTATAAAAAAAGCGCCCCTTGACAGCTCAGTGCTCACCTTAAAGCTCTACGACAGTGCATCTAAAGGCCCCGAAGGCTTGGCACAAGAACTTTGCGACATCTTCGGCAGCGCTTCAATTGACCTTAGTGAACGCCTAATCCCTTGGCAAAGCTCGTTATTGAGCGAGACTGAGCTAAGCGACATTCGCAAGGAAGCACCGGCCGGTAGCTCTAGTTCTTATTATATTTTTGTTCACAAACACGTACTTTATCCGTGTATTCCTTTCGACCATCGCGCCGAGTTGGTCGCTAGCATTGCTTTTGATCGCCGCGCAGAAGCCCAGCTCCCCCTATC
>NZ_LWGJ01000024.1:0-541 GCF_001635845.1 Oleiphilus sp. HI0132
AAGCGTCGCAAGAGTTGCCGAATCAAGAATTTATCGTCGCTACAGATAACGGTATCTTCTATAAAATGCAGCAGTTGTCGCCTGAGAAAGTCTTTATCGAAGCGCCCACTGCCGGTTCTGGAGCGACCTGCCGATCCTGTGCACATTGCCCGTGGATGGCAATGAACGACCTGGAAAATATGTACTTGGCATTAAGTGAGGGGAGTGGCGAAGTAGAGGTCGACTCCGAATTAAGAGCTGGTGCACTTAAGTCCCTTCAGAGAATGCTAGACTTCTCAGCTACGTTGTAAATAACTTTGGCTTTCCATTCACCCTGTTTGCGCGTTTAAAACAGCGGGTTTTCTTTGATGGCATAGAAGAGGTCCAGTCTTGACTGGATCTTAAGTTCATCAAGCTCACTTGTGGTTTTTTTCAAGGCAAGGCTAAGCTGCTCGATAGCTTGATTCATTCTAGCGGTAAGGTAGAAATATTCTGCTCGTGCTTGGTGCAAATGCGCGATATCACCAGCGAGCCCCGCTACCTCAGCAAGTAAGTACCAAAT
>NZ_LWGJ01000025.1:0-13946 GCF_001635845.1 Oleiphilus sp. HI0132
CAGCCAGATGCAAGGCCACACCGGCATGCTATCAATGGATGAGCAGGGCATTATTAATCGCCAATTAGAATGGGCAAAATTTAGAAAAGGAAAGGCAGTTACCATTAAGGAGTAAGGAAATGCTTAGCAAAGGACTTGCTTATGAGCAGATCGCCGAGAAATACCTTCGCACCCAAGGACTGAAAAGCATAACGAACAATTATCGGTCCAAGTTTGGTGAGATTGATTTAATTATGGGAGATAAGAATACCCTAGTCTTTATTGAAGTCAGATATCGAGCAAGAAATAACTATGGCATCGCAGCTGAAACCGTGACCCCACACAAGCAAAAGAAGATTATTAAGACTGCAAGCATATTCCTTTCTCACAAAAAGCTATGGAATATGCCATGCCGATTTGATGTTATATCTATCAGCCAGAAAGAGAACAGCTTATCCGAGCAAATTCATTGGCACAAAGCTGCATTCGATGCATCTTATTGAGCTCAGTTTATTACCTAAATCACCTAAAACGGTTAACTAGAAATGTCCGAACTATCACCACTATCAAACTACCTATGTGAAGCTGTTGATTCTGCCGCAGCAAACCTTGAAGCACTTAGTGAAAACCTGGAGCAAGCTTGCGACCTAATTACACAGACACTTCTGAGCGATAAAAAACTGATTATTTGCGGGAACGGTCTATCTGGACCAATCGCAAGCCTTTTAACAACCTGCTTAATGAACCAACAGGAATTCGAACGCCCAAGCCTTCCTGCGATCAATATTTCTATCGATTCCACAACTATTTCTGCTATTGCGAAGGACGGCAATTACAACCTTAGCTATGCCAAGCAAATTAGAGCCATTGGTTTCGAAGGAGACACCCTGATTGCACTATCTATCGATGGCAACTGCAGCAATATTGTTCAAGCAATTCAAACCGCGCACGAAAAGGACATCAAGGTAATCACACTTATCGGTCATAAAGATGGGAAAATTTCTGCGATAAAGCAGGGACAGGATGTTGAAATCCAGCTAAACACCAATTCGGTAGCGCGAGCGATGGAAGCTCAACTTATGGCAGTTAATGCCATGTGCCACCAAATCGAAAATCAACTTTTTGGTGGCGCATTTTAGTTAAGAAAGCCTAGAACAGGCTTTCTCTTTATTTAACTATCTTTAGAGAAGGCTTATGAGGCAGGTGTTCTGCCGCTTTCTTCCCTTCATCTTGTGGGTCATTCGGACTCGGCGGCTCTGGTGCACCAGGCTCAGCCCCGAACACCATACCCTGTCCATTTTCTTTTGAGTAAATCGCCATAATAGCTACGATAGGAACGTAGACCTGCATCGGAACGCCACCAAAACGCGCTCGAAAACTAATAGCCTCTCCATCAATTAACAGCTCATTAACCGCACCAGGACTAATATTGAGTATAATTTGCCCATTCGTGACATAGTCTTCTGGGACACTTACACCCTGGATACCGGCATCAACGACGATATACGGCGTCATGTCGTTATCCAAAATCCAATCATTTAGTGCTCGAACCAGATATGGCCGACTTGGAGTCATTCCGCTCACCCCTTTACTCATTATTTAGCGACTTAGTGTCGCATTTCTTTTTCTAGTTCAGACAAGCTAGCTTGAAAGGACTCACGCTGAAATATACGATCCATATACTTCGAAATCGGTTTTGCCTGGACATCATCTAACTCAATTCCCATTACCGGTAAACGCCACAACAAGGCAGAAACACAGCAATCGACAATGGTAAACTCTTCACTCATGAAGTAAGGCATTTCTGAAAAAATCGGCGCTGTAGCAATCAGGCTTTCTTTTAATTCCTTACGATACTCATTCGCCTTCGCAGCATGCGGATCAGCAAGAATTGCATCAGCCAGACGACTCCAATCTTTACGGATTCGGTACATCATCAAGCGGCTTTGCGCTCGAGCAACCGGATATACTGGCAACAAAGGAGGGTGCGGAAAGCGCTCATCCAAGTACTCCATCATAATATCCGACTCATAAAGTACTAAGTCGCGGTCAACCAAAGTAGGCAAGTCATTGTATGGATTATGATCAGAAAGCTCAGCAGGCTTGTTATCTGGGTCAACGTTAACAACGTCAACTGCGACACCTTTTTCCGCTAAGACTATTCTTACCCGGTGACTGTAATGGCTCTCACCATCAGAAAAAAACGTCATGGACGAACGTTTGGTCACAACACCCATATACTTACCTCAACCTTTAAATCAGATTTACTGCACTGATAGCACAGTTTTAAATTTGGGCAGAATTATACACGATTTACAAGCCAGTCGTGAAAATTCTCTTGGATAGAAACAAAAAAAGCCCTCCATGCCTACACATGGACGGCTTTTATTCTTCTTTCTAGCTAACTAGTGAATATCTCTCCAATACTCTTTGTTCAAGAAGTATGCAAAAACAAACAAAAACGCTAGGAATATAAGAACATTTCGGCCAAGTGCCTCACTTTCAAGCCTAGAAGGCTCACCAACATATTCTAAAAAGTTAACCAGATCATAGATCGCTTCGTCATATTCAGCAGGACTCAAGCTTCCTTCTGTCGCATATTCAGAACAACCACTACTCTTAACAATATTTCCGCTTAATGGATCAACAACAGGCTCAACACCTAACTCTGGCGCGACAGCACAAACACCCTGCAAACCAGCTAGTACGTGCGGCATACCCACATCTTTGAAAATTACGTTATTCACACCATAAGGGCGCTTTGAATCGGCGTAAAATCCACGCAAGTAGTTATATATCCAATCAGGACCACGCAAACGAGCACTCAAAGTCAAATCAGGCGGAGCACTACCAAACCAAACCTTTGCCTGATCTTCAGCCATGGAAATTTCCATTAACTGGCCGATCTTGGTATCACCTACGAGAATATTTTCTTCAAAAATATCATGAGGAATTCCTAAATCATCAGCGGCACGCTCATAACGAGCGTACTTCATTGAGTGGCAAGCAAAACAGTAGTTCACAAATAAAGATAAACCATTCTGTAAAGACTCATTATCTGAAATGTCTGTTTTGATGTGATCCATAGGCGCTGCAGGTCCACCTGCAGCAAAAGCACCTAAAGAAATAACAGAACAGAAAACCGCAATTAATAAATGTTTCATTATCCTGTCACCCTCTCTGGAACTGGCTTGGTTTTTTCAATCTTTGTATACCAAGGCATTAATAAAAAGTAGGCAAAATACACAGCAGTCAAAATCTGCGCCCATAGCGTTCTTTCAGGCGTCGCAACAACAACACCTAAATAACCGAGTATAGAAAATGATACGACTAACAACGCTAGCGCAACTTTACTGATCCAGCCTTTATAACGAATAGACTTAACAGGGCTCTTGTCCAGCCAAGGCAAGACAAACAGAATTGCTATTGCAGCACCCATCACAACCACACCCAAGAATGCATCAGGTACAGCACGAAGCATTGCGTAGAATGGAGTAAAGTACCAAACAGGAGCAATATGATCAGGCGTTTTCAGCGGGTTTGCTGGTTCAAAGTTTGGCTTCTCGATAAAGTAACCACCCATCTCAGGGAAGAAGAAGACAACACCACAGAATACAAACAAGAAAACAACAATACCGACAATATCGTGCACACTATAGAAAGGATGGAAAGGAATACCGTCTTTTGGAATACCGTTTTCGTCTTTATTCTGCTTTATTTCGATACCATCTGGGTTATTCGAACCCACAGTATGTAAAGCTAATACATGCAGAACAACCAATGCCAAAATAACGATAGGCAATGCCACGACATGCAAAGCAAAGAAGCGGTTTAGCGTGATACCTGAAATCAGGTAATCACCACGAATCCACAAGGACAAATCCTCACCAATGTAAGGGATCGCGCCAAATAGGTTTACGATAACCTGAGCACCCCAGTAAGACATCTGGCCCCACGGTAACAAATAACCCATAAATGCTTCAGCCATCAAAGCTAAATAGATCGTCATACCGAAGATCCAGATAAGTTCTCTAGGCTTCTTATATGAACCATACATTAAGCCACGGAACATATGCAGATAAACCACAACAAAGAATGCTGAAGCGCCGGTGGAGTGCAAGTAACGCAGCAACCAGCCATATTCAACATCACGCATAATGTACTCAACCGATGCAAACGCACCTTCAGCACTTGGGTTGTAGCTCATAGTCAACCAAATACCAGTAAGAAGCTGGTTAACCAAAACAACCATTGAAAGCACACCAAAAATATACCAAACATTAAAGTTCTTTGGCGCGTAGTATTTACTCATGTGATTTTCGAATGCTTCAACAACAGGGAGGCGCTCGTCAATCCAGTTAATTAGCTTTTGCATTATGCCTGCTCCTCATCAACACCAATAACTACCGTTGCATCATCCAGGTACTTATAAGGAGGAATTTCCAAGTTCTTAGGTGCTGGAACCCCTTTATAGACTCGACCTGCCAAATCAAAACGAGAACCGTGACAAGGACAGAAAAAGCCACCTACCCAGTTAGCATCAAATTCTTGAGGCTTCACTTCTGGCACGA
Organism: Oleiphilus sp. HI0132; assembly: GCF_001635845.1. Lineage (NCBI taxonomy): Bacteria > Pseudomonadati > Pseudomonadota > Gammaproteobacteria > Oceanospirillales > Oleiphilaceae > Oleiphilus > Oleiphilus sp. HI0132. Next base: position 4,551 of record NZ_LWGJ01000025.1, read on the forward strand.
ATTGTGGAGAACAACCTAGGTGAGTACAGATACCAACAATGACTGCATACTCAGGGCGCGAAGATCTAAACACCCCTTTAATATATTCAGGCTGCTGAGGTAACTCAGACTGAGGGTCTCGCAACTCATCAGACAGCTTTTCAATATTATCAAGCATCTCTTGAGTTCGACGAATAACCCAAACAGGTTTACCTCGCCACTCAACAGTCATTCTCTGACCTGGCTCCAACTTTCCAATGCTTGCTTTAACTGGCGCACCGGCAGCTTTTGCTTTTGCACTTGGATTCCAAGACGCAACAAACGGAACCGCTGCTCCAATTGCCCCTACCCCACCAACAACGGAGGTAGCACCGATTAAAAATCGGCGTCGGCCAGCATTAACGTCGCCATCACTCATATAGGCATCTCCCAATATTAACTACGTACCAATATTTACGTAGTAGTTTAGTTATGATGACCCAGCAACATCTACCCCAGTATAAGTAACTTATACCTGCGTAAATAACGCCCAATCACTTTATCTTATCGACACTAGACTAAAATTTTAGACCGCGCACTTCAAAACCCACAGATAGTAATTAAATTGACCTGCCGCTTCAACAACTTTCGCTACAATATCCCTAATAAAAATAAGGATTAACATAAAAAAAAACGCCTGCCAGCATAACCGACAAGCGTTTCTTGAATAAGGCGTATTAACGCTTTGAGAACTGAGGCTTCTTACGCGCTTTGCGTAGACCAACCTTCTTACGCTCTACTGCACGCGCATCACGAGTAACCCAACCTGCTTCACGCAGTGCTGGACGCAACGTTTCGTCATACTCCATTAGAGCACGAGCAATACCGTGACGAATCGCACCAGCTTGACCAGTTGTACCACCACCTTTTACAGTGATTTTTACATCAAGCTTATCGGCCATCTCTACCAACTCTAGAGGCTGACGAACAACCATCTGAGCAGTCTTACGACCAAAAAACTGATCTAGTGCACGGCCATTGATCTCAATATTACCGCCACCAGATTTTAGAAATACGCGCGCCGCAGAAGTTTTACGACGACCAGTTCCATAATTATATGTAGTTGACATAATCGCCTTCCGTTAAATATCTAAAACTTGCGGTTGTTGTGCAGTATGAGGATGAACATCACCAGCATACACTTTTAGCTTTCTGAACATTTCACGACCTAGAGGTCCGCGTGGCAACATGCCTTTAACCGCACCTTGAATAGCACGCTCAGGAGCTTTATCGATCAATTTTTCGAAAGAAATCGACTTAAGACCACCGATATAACCAGTATGTCTGTGATAAATCTTATCTTTAGCCTTGTTACCTGTTACTGCAACTTTCTCTGCATTAACAACAACAATGTAATCACCTGTATCAACATGAGGTGTGTATTCTGGCTTATGCTTGCCCCTTAAACGGCTCGCAATTTCACTTGATAAGCGACCAAGTGTTTTGCCTGTAGCATCTACTACATACCAGTCACGCTTTACGCTTTCTGGCTTTGCACTTAACGTTTTCATTTATTCCGCCTTTAGCTCCAATGAGCCTTTACAAAATCCAAGTTCGATGGCAATTTCGCCATTCGGATGTCACGAATTATCGCGGTTTCACATATTGAGACGGGGCTGTACTCGCAAAGCTACACCGATAATTTTAGGGCGCGCAGTATAATATAATTAAACACAATTAATCCAGAACTAATTTAGTTTTTCTTTCATTGCCCCGCATAAAAAATTTCTTCGGCATTATCTCTCAAGGCTGCAGCCAAGATTTCAGGGCTTTCAGAGCGAATATTACATAGCGCCGAAAAAACCTGACGAATATCCGAAGGACAACCAAACTCTCGCCTCAACCCGGAAACTCTCATATCCGGGCTATCCGTCTCCAACAACAAACTACCCAAAGGGGCTGTCGCAACAGCGGATCGGGTTCGCGTGGCACTTGGCCAAGTAATAACGCAACCTACACCGATGCTTATCCCTTTGGCGACATACTGATCGAGCAAGTCCTTGCCTCCGGAGAAGGCATGAATCACCCCCTTCCCTGGAAACTTCTTTAATGCGGACAGTATCTGGGAATGCGTTTTTCGAGCATGCATGATAACGGGCAAACCATGATCACTTGCAAGCGCCAACTGCGCCTCAAACAAGCTGTACTGCAGAGCCATATCTGCTGCCGTTACATCAAGCCCTATCTCGCCAACAGCAACCAGCCCCTCAGGCCGCTGGGATAAGCACGCATCAAGCCTGCTAATATCGCCTAAAGAATGCCTAGCTATAAAAAGAGGATGCAACCCTAAGGCATAACTTAGCTGAGGATGGCCAAGCGATAAGCCTTGCACCCCCTCCCATGATCCACGATCAATCGATGGGATAATCAACTTTGTTACACTTGCCCGGCGACAACTTTCAAGCAGGGCTTCTTGCCGCCCCTCAAACTCAACAAAATCTAAATGACAATGAGTATCGTAAAGCTCCGGACCTATCACCTCATTCTGCAATTAGTGCTCTCGCGTCTTTCTAAACTGCACTTCAGGGTAGCGCTCTTCAGATAACTGTAAATTCACCATCGTTGGCGCGATATAACTCAAGTTATCCCCCCCATCCAAAGCTAAATTATCAAAGCATTTCTTTCTAAACGCCTCTAGTTTGACCGGGTCATCACACGACACCCAGCGCGCCGTCGCAACGCTGATCGGCTCATACATAGCATCGACCTTATATTCAGCCTTTAATCGATGCACTACGACATCGAACTGAAGCACCCCGACGGCACCAACTATCAAGTCATTTGACTTCAGCGGACGAAACACCTGAACAGCGCCTTCTTCAGACAATTGAATCAAGCCTTTGTTAAGCTGCTTCATCTTCAGAGGATCTTTCAAACGAATTCGTCTAAAAAGCTCAGGCGCAAAGTTTGGAATGCCCGCAAACTTAAGCTGCTCACCCTCAGTAAAGGTATCACCTATCTGAATCGTCCCGTGATTATGCAAACCAATAATATCGCCTGCATAAGCCTCATCTGCATGTTCTCGGTCACCTGCCATAAAGGTCACCGCATCTGAAACACGCACATCTTTACCTGTGCGAACATGCTTTAACTTCATTCCTTTCTTATACTTTCCCGAACAAATGCGCATAAATGCGATTCTGTCTCGATGCATTGGGTCCATATTTGCCTGAATTTTAAAAACGAAGCCTGTGAACTTTTCTTCTTCGGCCTCAACCTGGCGCACATTCGTCGCTCGTGATTGCGGCGCAGGCGCCCACTCAGTTAAGCCTTCAAGCATATGGTCTACACCAAAATTACCCAGAGCGGTACCGAAGTACACCGGCGTCAGTTCGCCTGCTAAAAATAGCTCATGATCAAACTCGTGCGATGCACCTTTAACTAATTCAATTTCATCTCTAAGTTCTTCTGCATAATGCCCAATCGCCTCTTCCAGCTCTGGATTATCGAGACCTTTTATTACTCTTGAATCCTGAATCTGATGACCTTGCCCCGTCTGATAAAGGACTGTCTCATCCTTATATAAGTGATAAACACCTTTAAACTCTTTACCCATGCCAATAGGCCAGGTGATTGGTGCACACGCAATCTTTAGAACGTCTTCCACTTCGTCCATTAACTCTATCGGATCTCTAATATCCCTATCGAGCTTATTCATAAAGGTTACAATAGGCGTGTCACGAAGACGCGTAACCTCCATTAATTTGATTGTACGTTCCTCTACACCTTTGGCTGAATCAATCACCATCAAACTAGAGTCAACCGCAGTTAAGGTTCGATAAGTATCTTCCGAGAAATCTTCGTGCCCCGGCGTATCAAGCAAATTAACCAGACATTTATTAAATGGAAACTGCATCACCGAGGTCGTTACCGAGATACCACGCTCCTTTTCCATTTCCATCCAATCAGACTTTGCATGCTGACCGCTTTTCTTCCCTTTCACGGTACCGGCTTTTTGAATCGCCGCGCCAAATAACAGGACTTTTTCAGTAATGGTGGTCTTACCCGCATCAGGGTGAGAAATAATCGCAAAGGTTCTACGCGTGGAGATTTCATCTGTTATTTGTGACATTAAGAATACTTACCTTAAGATTTCGGCATGCCAGTCCGAAAACCAGCCTTAATAAAAATTTCTGTGATTATAAACGTCTGAGTATTTTTTCGCAGCAAGAGAAAAATTTAGACTTGAAGGTCGACCGATAACTCTAGTGTCATTAATACGGCATTTTCTTTTCCTTGAGCAGCAGGATAATAATTTGGTCTCACACCAACCTCATTAAATCCTTCAGAGAAATATAAGTCGATTGCCTGGCGATTCGACTCTCTGACCTCAAGAAAAAATACATTTGCTTGCTTCTGTATCGCTTTAGATACCGTGTATTGAAGAAGCTTTCGACCAAAGCCTTTTCTCGCATATGCAGGATCAATGCATATATTCAGCAAGTGCGCTTCATCCAATACATATGAAACAAAAGCATAACCAATAAGCACCCCTGCCCGCTCTACGCCAAAACAGTCATCTTTGCCTAGAGAGGTCTCGAGCATTTTTTGACTCCAGGGTAAAGGGTAGGCTCGTCTTTCAATATTTAAGACCGCGTCTAAATCTGCTTTACATAAGTCTCGAAAGGAAATTGAAGTCAACTTACTCACCAAAGTAAGCACACAATTCTACCCAGGTGTCTGACTTGCGCTGCGGGAAACGAAGCATGTCGGCCAGGGAATGACTAAAAACGTTAAAGCTAAGAGCGGGTCTGGATGAAACTAGCTCGGCGTAGAATTTCTTCAGCTGCGGATACGCCGCCCCAAAATACAGAACACTCTTTACATCTTCAGCACAATGGGAGTTGATCCAACTTGCCAGCAGAACAGGTAAATCCCCCCCTTGCTTACTTTGCAAGTTAAGAGAGCGGAACACCGGCCAACTGAACAGCTGTTGGAATTCTGGCTTATCATGCAGGTCATGCATGCCTGCTTTTGATTTAATTATATTTTTTAGCAGAGTCAGCTCTACTGGATGACTTGCCGGTTCCAAAGACTCAGAAATTATCAAACCATGACTGGTTCTATATAGAACCAGAGAAAAACTATCTAAGGCGCGATCACCAGATAATGAAGGCAAAGCACTAATATCAACACCTTCAGAATCTGACTGCTGTCTTCCTACAGGTGCTCGCGACTCAAGACTCTCTTGAACCGGTTCCTCAGCACCGTTAGGACGAAGCCCACCCGCTTTAAGAATATCCATGGCAGAGTGAGCTCTCTCTACTGCAGCCAAACTCTCAGTAACATTGCGCTCTGGCGCAACTGAATCCTGCGGAGCATGCTTTAACTCTGACTCACCAAAATCTGTTATCGCGGGCTGAAAGAGGACCGTTTCAGGCGTCAGCGCAGCTCCGGAAAGCTTTGTTCGGGCATACCACTGGTGAACCCCCATCGCACAGAGGTGCGACTGCCTATCGGATAGCGCCAACATACTACTTATACATCGCCTTGCGGGTGCTGCCGTGGATCGTGACGTTCAAGTAAATTAAGCGCATGCAAATAAGCCTTTGTAGAAGCAATGACAATATCGGTATCTGCACCTAAACCATTTACAATACGCCCGTCTTTCTCTAGCCGAACCGTTACCTCCCCTTGAGAGTCGGTTCCACTTGTGATGCTATTTACAGAATATAATTGCTGCGCAGCACCCGAGTTAACTATCTTCTCGATTGCCTTATAGGTTGCATCAACCGGGCCACTACCGTCTGACTCAGCAGACTTTTCCTCTCCATCGACGAGCAAAGTAACCTTTGAGACAGGCACAACACCTGTCTCGGAACACACTGACAAACAAACCAAGGAATAGAGATCGACCTGATCTAGAGATTTAGTCGAACTTACCAATGCATGCAGATCCTCATCAAATATCTCGTGTTTTTTATCTGCCAATTCTTTAAATGCTGCAAACGCCTGATTTAACTCAGTCTCAGACTCCAATGAAATTCCAAGCTCTTCTATTCTGGAACGAAATGCATTTCTGCCAGAGTGTTTACCTAGAACCAGACTATTAGTATGCCAGCCAACATCTTGAGCCTTCATAATTTCGTAAGTTTCTCGATGCTTCAATATACCATCCTGGTGAATGCCAGACTCATGCGCAAACGCATTTGCACCAACAATTGCTTTATTTGGCTGAACCGGGAAGCCGGTAATCGTCGACACTAACCGCGAGCAAGGCACGATCTGTGTAGAGTCGATATTTGTCGATAGGTCAAACAAGTCAGATCGTGTACGAACTGCCATTACAACCTCTTCCAAAGAAGCATTTCCGGCTCGCTCACCCAATCCGTTAATAGTACATTCAATCTGGCGTGCACCATTGGTTACCGCAGACAAAGAGTTTGCAACAGCTAAGCCGAGATCATTGTGACAATGAACCGAGAAAATAGCTTTGTCTGAATTTGGAATTCGCTCGATAAGGTTTTTTATGGTTTCACCAAACTGCTCGGGAATCGCATAGCCCACCGTATCCGGGATATTTATTGTGGAAGCACCAGCATTAATCGCTTGCTCTATAATACGACAAAGAAAATCCAACTCTGAACGACCAGCATCTTCACATGAAAACTCGACATCATCTGTATAGCTTCGCGCTCTTTTTACTGCTCGCACAGCTTGCTCGACAACTGCATCTGGCTCCATTTGAAGCTTATACTTCATATGGATCGGGGAGGTTGCTATAAAGGTGTGAATACGCGACGCATTTGCTCCTCTTAAAGCTTCAGCAGCACGATCGATATCCTTATCCAATGCCCTGGATAGAGAACATATTCGAGAATCTACTATTGTATCAGCGATAGATTTAACCGACTCAAAGTCGCCCGGACTTGCAATCGCAAACCCCGCTTCAATAACATCAACACGCATCTTCTCAAGTGCACGAGCAATTCTCAATTTCTCTGCCTTGGTCATCGATGCACCGGGGCTTTGCTCGCCATCTCGTAGGGTCGTATCAAAGATAACAAGCTTATTTTTATCGGACATTCGCCGTGCTCCTAAATCAATATCCTAAAGAGTTTATCTAAGCTAATACAATACATTGCAGCTTATTAAATCAAACCGCTAACTATAGCGACAAGACCTAAGTTAAACAATGCTCAGTCAGTAAGAATTCACGTTATTTCGATATCTCTACAGAGTAGCGAGCCTATAGAGTGTCTAGAGTAAACAACCTAGTAAACTATCATATGCTCGATATTGCGAATTGGTCTATCAAATAAAGCAAAGACCATTGAACTTCTCGCGATTATAGACGAAAATTCGCGCTTCGCTTTGAACTTGTAATTTTAATTGGGGATACGTCAAGATGACGGCACAGAAAATACTATTTACCGCAGTAATTTTTCTTTTTAGTACGCTAGCGTCAGCGCTAGAAAAGAAAACAATTTGTACATGGGATCCAGTAGGGAAGAACGGCCCAGTAATGACTTTCTATTCAGATTTAAAGCCAAAAGCTATCGCATGGGGTTTAGATCTTGAGTTTATCGCTTATACCGATGAAAAAGTTGCTGCTAACGACTTCAAAGCTGGTGTATGTGACGGCGCTCACTTGAGTGCAATCCTATCACGTCAATTTGTTCCTTTCGCAGGGACACTTGATGCAATTGGCGGTATCACTTCCGACTCTGGTCTTGGTAAAATTCTTGCTACTCTTGCAAGCCCTAAGGCTGGCAAAATCATGACAAACGGTCAATATGAAGCAGTTGCTGCATGGCCTGTTGGCTCTATGTTCGCGTTCGTAAACGATAAGAACATCAATACAGTTGCAGACTTCAGCGGCAAGAAGATTTCAGTTCTTAATGAAGACCCACAGACTCACAAGCTTGCTAACATGGCCGGCGCATCACCTGTAGGCACTTCTTTGGCAACGTTCTCTGGCCAGTTCAACAACGGCAACATTGATATCCTTTTCATGCCAGCACTAGCTTACAACACTTTTGAGCTATACCACGGCCTTGGCGACAAAGGTGGCATTCTTGACTACCGTCTATATTACGGCATGCTTCAAACAATCACCAAGAAAGACAACTTCCCAGCAGACTTTGGTAACAAAATGCGTAAATACGTTGTTGGCCGCTTGAAAGCTATCAATAAACTAGTTGCTGATGCCGAAAAAGAAATACCAGCTAAGTACTGGATCAAAACTAACGAAGAGACTAAAAAAGAGCTAGTTAAGTTTAGCCGTGACATTCGTCTAGCACTTAAAGCTGAAGGTAAAATGGACCCTAAAGCGCTCAAGCTGCTTTGGAAAATCCGTTGTGCTGAAAACCCATCTGCAAGTGAGTGTGCAACTCCTGAATAGGCTAATAGCTTAGCAGATTATAAAAAGGCTCCTTTTAAGGGGCCTTTTTTATTATCAGTGCTTCTCTTTAGGTCTACAATAGCACCATTAGAGGAGCAAACTTATGTCTGACATTCAATATGGCACTAATGAGCCAGTAATATTCACTATGCTAATGACACCTGAAATGGCTAACTTTTCAGGTAACGTACACGGCGGCGCACTATTAAAGCTACTAGACCGGGTCGCTTATACCTGCGCATCACGCTATAGCGGCCATTACGCCGTCACCCTTTCTGTAGACCAAGTTAACTTTCGCCAACCGATTAAAATTGGCGAACTCGTCACCTTTTTATCTTCTGTAAACTACGTCGGACGCACGTCAATGGAAGTAGGCGTCAAAGTCGTTGCTGAAGATATTCACTCTCACGAGAAGCGCCATACCAACAGCTGCTATTTTACTATGGTAGCAATGGGTGAGGATGGAAAGCCCACAGAAGTTCCGCCACTCGACTTTAAAGCAGATAAGCAAAAACAGCGCTATATTGCAGCAAAAGTAAGAAGGGAGCTTCGTAAAGAACATGATCTGCGGCTGAAAGAGATTCACGATAAGTGGATCAGTAATACGGAACATATGACTGAAGAGCAGATCAACGTAGAGTTCGAGAAATACCGGCAAAGCTAAATACCATGCCGGTATAAAAACTCTGTTTTACGCGTGTTGCTTACAACAGCCAGCGTGAACACCTACATAATAAGCAGCGGCACCTGATTTACTTACTAACACGGTCAGATAGTAGCAAGTTTAATTCAGAGCTATAACTATTAACAAAAAACCCTTGAAGACGTATATCTCCAAGGTTTTTTCATATTTTTTCTAAATTTGCCTTTTCACCAGACAATAAAAAACCCCAGTAGGACGACCTACTGGGGTTTCTAATAGAAGCCTGACGATGACCTACTCTCACATGGGACCTCCCACACTACCATCGGCGATGCTTCGTTTCACTTCTGAGTTCGGGATGGGATCAGGTGGTTCCAAAGCTCTATGGTCG
>NZ_LWGJ01000026.1:0-809 GCF_001635845.1 Oleiphilus sp. HI0132
GTGCAGAGCCACTCGCAGCATAGCGTACATCCTGCAGACCAAGCGTCTTCAATACGCGTTTTTTCATATAGCCTGACAGTAAAGGAATCTTCATCAAACGATCGAGCTTTTGTTTTGGCATCTTGGCAAAGACACCTGTCTGGAATATTGTCCAAATTCGAGGAACCGCCAGGAACAAGGTAGGGTTTGCTCGGTTCAAGTCAGCGACAAAGGTATCGAGTTTGTCGGCGAAAAATAATTGAAAGCCAACAGATATAGAGGCCATTTCGACTACAAAACGCTCCATCACGTGTGCCAAAGGAAGGTAAGAAAGCATTCTGTCTTGATCAGTCACTTTTAATGAGGCTATCGCGCCTTGTGCAGCATAGGCCATGCTATGGAAAGATAGCATCACGCCTTTGGGGTTCCCGGTGCTACCAGAGGTATAAACAATCGTGGCGATTTCATCTGCTTCGCGAGCTGTATTTTCACTTAAGGCTTCATTCTTTGCGACAATCTGATCCCAGCTAGTATACTTTTGCTGCACTTCTTCCGGGCTTAAGTCAAAGGAAATACAGGGTAAGCTTTCTGGAATACCGTCTTTCATATCGTCCCAATCATCAAGCTTACCAGCGAATAGGACTTGTGCTTCGGAATGCTCAAGTATATAGCTGACGGTATCGGCGTTTAGGGTTGGGTAGAGCGGAACGGTAACGTGTCCTGCCATCCAGATTGCCCAATCCGCCATGACCCACTGAGCGCAGTTTTTTGACAGTAATGCTATGTGGCTCTTGGCTGGTAAATTAAGAGTCTTCAAATAGTTCGCCATC
>NZ_LWGJ01000027.1:0-1018 GCF_001635845.1 Oleiphilus sp. HI0132
AGTGAGCGTAAGTTTTATCCAGGCTACGTTCTTGTGCAAATGGAAATGGACGACGATGCTTGGCATTTGGTTAAGTCCACTCCAAGAGTGTTAGGCTTTATTGGTGGTACTGCTGAAAGACCTGTGCCAATTACTGATCGTGAAGCTGATACGATTCTTCAGAAGATAGAGACGGGTGCAGAGAAACCTCGTCCTAAGACCTTGTTTGAAGCTGGTGAAGTGGTTCGGGTTATCGATGGGCCGTTTGCAGACTTTAATGGTGTTGTTGAGGAAGTAGATTACGAGAAGAGCCGCGTTAAAGTAGCGGTTCTGATTTTTGGTCGCTCTACCCCTGTCGAACTAGAGTTTGGGCAAGTAGAAAAAGACTAAGCAAGTAAGATTTTATCTGCTCACTTTGCGAACTGCAAAGTGGGCTTTTTCTGTCTATACGGGGAGCTATTGAAGCGTTTGAACCCGAAGGAGTAAAAAATGGCAAAGAAAGTTGATGCTTATATCAAGCTTCAGGTAGCCGCTGGTAAAGCGAATCCAAGTCCGCCGGTTGGTCCTGCACTAGGTCAGCACGGTGTTAACATCATGGAATTCTGTAAAGCGTTTAACGCTCAGACTCAAGGTGTTGAACCAGGTCTGCCAGTTCCTGTTGTAATTTCTGTATATAGTGACAAGAGTTTTACTTTTGTCATGAAGACCCCACCTGCATCTATTCTGTTGAAGAAAGCTGCTGGTATCACTAGTGGTAGCGGTCGTCCTAATACTGAGAAGGTTGGAACTGTTACTCGCGCTCAGTTAGAAGAAATTGCTAAAACTAAAGACCCTGACTTAAATGCAGGTGATATGGATGCTGCAGTAAGAATTATTGCTGGTACAGCGCGTAGCATGGGACTTAATACTGAGGGTGTTAACTAATGGCAAAATTAACAAAGCGCCAAAAGTTGGTGCAGGAAAAAGTTCAAGCAGAAAAAGCGTACACGGTAGAAGAAGCGGTAGCTTTGCTTGCTGAGCTTTCAAGCGGTGTTAAGTT
>NZ_LWGJ01000028.1:0-746 GCF_001635845.1 Oleiphilus sp. HI0132
TTGCCAGCCGAATTAATTAAACCTTAGGGTAATTGCATGACTTCAGCAGATAAATCTTTTATCGAACGTTTGCTCGCCTACAGTTTAGCGGGTGGCTTACCTTCAGCGATTCTTATTGTCTCGCTTTTATTGGGCATGGTCGCGCTGAACTACACTCCACGTGAAGAAGAGCCTCAAATTGTTGTACCGATGGTCGATGTGTTAGTCAGTTCGCCAGGTATGTCTTCTAAGCAGGTAGAACGGCAGGTGACAACACCGCTGGAAAAACTTCTGGCTCAAATCCCGGGTGTAGAGAATGTTTATTCCACCTCAATGAGCGGTCAGGCGGCTGTTACTTTACGATTTTATGTTGGCGAAGATCGTGAAGATGCAATTCTGAATACCTATAACAAACTTCATTCCAATCAACATAAAGTCCCTCAGGCAGTACAAAACTGGCGCGTAAACCCGGTTGAAGTGGATGATGTGCCGATCATGATGTTGGCTTTGTATTCCAAAGGCGATGCTAGCGATTATGACTTAAGGCGGGTAGCGGAAGAGCTGTCGACTTATATACAGGCAATTCCTGATACCAGTGAAGTCAAGGTAACGGGGGGCCGAGAACGAACGATAAGGATTTTTTTACAGCCCGAAAGTTTGGCAGCGCGTCAAAGTACTTCGGCAGACGTCTTGCAAGCTTTACAGGTGTCCAATCTGCTTCAAAGTAGCGGCAACTGGTTCGTTGACAATGAGTCTATTCAACTCGA
>NZ_LWGJ01000029.1:0-1027 GCF_001635845.1 Oleiphilus sp. HI0132
ATTACGAGTGTAAGTTTTGCTCTTGGCAGGATCGCTGCTGGCGAGGGGGTGCGCAATGAACAGCAGCACCGATAAAGTGATCTGGCTCGATTTTAACGACGCACCTGAGCAGGGTGAATCAACAAAACCAAAGCATGATGCCCGAGAGCTCAAGCAACGATTAATCGATTCGTTAGATGCTGTGTTGACCTATCTGTTTCCTGCAGGAAAGTATCGAGGCAAGCAGTTCATTGTAGGCGATCTGGAAGGCAATCCCGGTAAAAGTTTAGTCGTTGAACTTGCAGGCTCTCGTGCAGGGATGTGGATGGATTTTGCTACCGGAGAAGGTGGTGACATCTTTGATGCCTGGGCACGTGTTAATGGCTTTGATACCGCCAGCCAATTTCCTGAGCTGGTGGATTCTGTCGCTCAATGGTTAGGTGTGTCTGTTGATCAATCACGGCCATTGTCCGCGACTTATGAGAAAGCTAATAAACCCGCAATGCCTGCTCGACAACAACCTACCGATGACCTAGGACCAGCAACCGGAAAATGGGATTATCGTGATAGCCAAGGTCAGCTAATTGCCTGCGTATATCGATACGATAACGAGTCGGGCAAAGAGTTCAGGCCGTGGGATGTGCGATCACGCTCAATGAAAGCACCGGATCCAAGACCGCTCTACAACCAGCCTCAAATCTTAAGCGCCAATCAAGTGGTGCTGGTCGAAGGTGAGAAAGCTGCGGACGCACTCATTCGCTTAGGTTTGGTGGCAACCACTGCCATGAATGGCGCTAATGCTCCAATAGCGAAAACGGATTGGTCGCCACTGAAAGATAAACACGTTTTAGTCTGGCCTGACAATGATGATGCGGGTGCTGAGTATGCCAGAAAAGCATCGGAAGCGATCGCATGCGGCGGTGCCGCTTCTGTGGCGGTTTTGCATATTCCGGGTGATAAATCCGTTAAGTGGGACGCCTATGATGCAGTCGATGAAGGGATGGATGTGTGGGCTTTCGTTCAGTCGGCACCGAGAACCATTGTTAAA
>NZ_LWGJ01000030.1:0-834 GCF_001635845.1 Oleiphilus sp. HI0132
TGATATAGCCTGAGTAATTAAGCCTATCAAGTGCTTTGAAGATCTGCGAGAAGTTAAGCTCGCCGGTACCTGGCTCGTGTCGGCCGGGGTTATCGGCAAACTGGATATGGCCGATCTGGGCTTGGGCAGATCCTATCTTACGGATAATATCGCCATGCATGATTTGCATATGATAGATATCAAACTGGATCTTTACATTTTCTTCATTGACGTCCTCGAGTAGCTGCAGAGCTTTGTCTAATGTATCAATTATGAACCCAGGCATATCAACTTTACTGTTAATTGCTTCAACCATCAGTGTTATATTTTTTCTGGCAAGCGCTTGGGCAGCATATTTGACGTTAGCAACAAGTTTTTGCCAGTGTTGCTCGTCACTACAGTCAGGCTGTTTTAAACCTGATAAGCAATTAATCTGCTTAACCCCAAGTGTTTGCGCATATTCCAGCGCTGTTTCGAGCCCTTGTTTGAATTCATCCTCACGTCCGGGTAAGCCGGCGATACCTCTCTCTCCTGCATCCCAATTACCAGGCGGGAGATTGAATAGCACTTGTTCTAGCCCGTTAGCATCGAGTGCCTCGGCAAGTTCTTTAGCGGGCCATTGATAGGGAAATAAGTACTCAACGTACTTAAAACCGGCTTTTGAGGCAGCCTCAAAGCGACTCATAAAAGGAAGTTCGGTAAATAGCATAGTGAGATTGGCGGCGAACTTGGGCATGCTTATATCCTTGCGATGAGTTTGCTAAAACACTTAACTAGTAGATTTCAGTTGAGTCTGGTTCATATGTTCTAGCTCAAGCAGTAGGCCGCTATGGTCGACATTTTCATTGCCATTAG
>NZ_LWGJ01000031.1:0-1147 GCF_001635845.1 Oleiphilus sp. HI0132
AAACAACTGACCGATTGACTCACCAGTATCGCCGAATGAGATAGAGTGGATATCAATATCACCCTTGAAGCGCGTATTGATTGCAATACCATCCACAAAAGGATTACTACCAGCAAGCAGACCATCTATATTTAAAACAGCATCTTTAACTGCATAGATTTCACGAATAGAGTGCGCAAAACTAAATGATGAAGTGCCATCCAAACCTGTCAAATCGCCACGCTCATTGTGAATTTCCATGTCAGAAATCTGAACACCGGCAATATCAATATATACATCCAGATCTGTAATCTTAAAGTAACGACCCCAGTATATTTTGGAGTCAGCCTTACCCGTATTACCACCTAGAGGTCCAGATCCATCAAAGCCGTTACCATTGTTCTCAAGATGTAAGTCATCAGGACCTAAGTAACCCTGGATACCTAATTGACTAATCAAGGTAGTTGTACCAGCAGCACCTTGGTCGGGACCCTGACCATCAGTATCTAGACCAGCAGAACCTAGCTCATAACTTGAACTTGCCAAGCCAATTGCATCGATTTCAAGACGAAAGTCGACAGCATGCTCTAGGACTAGCTCTGCAGTATGAAAATCGTCTAATCCAAATCTACCGTCAGCTCTATACTGATCGATACCGCCTTCTGAAGCCCAGCCATCAGTAAAGTCAAAATGGATTACCAAATCACCATCACCATATGTGCGCTTATCGTCAATTACAGCGTTATCACGAGTTGAGTCAATACCGTTTGCAACACTAACAAACGTCGTATCAGTATTCCCATCATTTACATACATCTGAGCAATATCACGCATATTGGAAAAACCATATGCAAGCTCATTATCACCGTCGGTACCATCACCGGCGATGTCAATCTCAAGCCGTAAGTTGTCAAGCATCGTACCTGCAGAGCCCGTACCATTACCCAACGAGTTACCACCCATACGGATACCTTGAATCAACAAATAGCCTGCATCGTGATATGCGAACTCTCCGATCTCCCACTGACTTTCTACATCAAGAGTAAGACCTGCCTGACCCGTGACGTCTTGTAGACTATCTTCATCAAGCATTTGGACTTCGGCCATCACATTTGATGACAAAGCAGAAACTGCCGTCACCAAAGCCAACCTCTTCAAGCCTTTCATT
>NZ_LWGJ01000032.1:0-905 GCF_001635845.1 Oleiphilus sp. HI0132
AAAACCAGCTAGTGTGCATATCAAGCAGATAGAAACTTTTAGCGGCAGATAAATTTCGTGAGTAAGGCTAAGAAAAATAGCCGCGGCATACGGGAGCAAAATTACTCCCGCAAGTAACTTGGACGGTATAAACTGAACTTTAGTCTGGCTGAACACGGTCAAGAATAATCTTAACTATGCGAGCGTGATCCGGGTCTTCTGGTGCTCCGTTACGCATAAACCAAGCAAAAAGATCGGGGTCTTCACAATCTAATAAGTTTCTAAAACGGGCTTGGTCATCTTCAGGAAGAGTAGAGTAGGCCTCTTTCAAGAATGGCACTAACAGCACATCAAGTTCGAGCATTCCTCGGCGGCTATGCCAAAACAATCGGTTGAATTCAGCCCTTTTCGTTTCATCGAGCTGGCTTGTTTCTTGGGTGTCATTTGCTGAGTTTTGCGAAGGCTGATCCGACATTGAGTTATCCAATTGTTTGCAGAGGCTGCATTATAGTGCTTGCTTTGGGTACACTCAAGAACAGAGCGTCGTTGTGGTGTAAGATATAAGCTGAATGACTCCGGCTACGCATCGCCGTGGTTAATTAGTGTATATTTAACTGAATAATGAATTTAGAGGCTTATTGATGTCTTGGCAGGTCTACATGATCCGAACATCCTGTGGAAAACTATATACCGGCATCAGCACGGATATTGATCGGCGATTTAAAGAACATTGCGAAATGTTTGAGAAAAAGGCGGGGAAGGGCGCCAAGTTTTTCCGTGGTCATGAACCTAGAGAGATCGTTTATTCTCAAGATTTTGAGAGTCGCTCAGAGGCTACTAAGAGAGAGGTAGAGATAAAAAGAATGAGCGTGCTTAAAAAACAAACGCTCATTTGTGAAGCATCAAACCGCTAACGAGTACCCGAT
>NZ_LWGJ01000033.1:0-714 GCF_001635845.1 Oleiphilus sp. HI0132
CGCCAAGATAGGGCCTTAAAGACAGTCGAGAAGAAATCTGAGTTCGATCGTATCGATAACGCTAATCGTTTTGTAGATTCATACGAAGGTACAGGGTGGTTGTTATATAGAGACTGGCCAGTTGATTCAATAGAAGTGAATGAGCCTTCATCACTGTTTTTTAGTTTGTTCCCCTTACTAGGTTTATACAGGTTCGGACGTAAGCACTAGCGATTATAACGAATTGGGATCAGTGTAAAATGTTTTATACACTGATCCCAATGCCTTAAATAAAGCGAGCCCTAAAGTTTCGACCTTTTAGTTTTCCTTTTGAAATTTTCTCAAGCGCTTTGCGACTAACTTTGTGTTCAACCGCAACATAGGCTGAGAAGTCAAAGATATTAATCTTGCCTATCGATGTTGCTTCTATCGTCTTGTCGCCTGTCAGTGCGCCCAATATGTCGCCAGGTCTGACTTTCTGTTTCTTTCCACCGTCAATTTGAATTGTTTTCATTGGTGGGTAAAAAGGCTTTTTGGCAAGGACGTCTGCTGAAGGAAGTGCTTCTGCCACTATTTCTTTGTTCAGGTACTGTTCTAATCTATCTATGCGATAGCGTTCTTTTTCTGCGTAGAGTGTAAATGCCAAACCCTTACTACCTGCACGGCCTGTTCTGCCAACGCGATGAACATGGACTTCGGAGTCGCGTGCTATGTGAAAGTTTATGACAGCATCTA
>NZ_LWGJ01000034.1:0-1203 GCF_001635845.1 Oleiphilus sp. HI0132
AAACCAGGAAATTGGCGATACCGACCTAAAATCGGCCTTGCTTGAGCCAACAAAGATTTACGTTAAATCTCTTCTTAAATTGATCAAAGAAGGTGAGGTGCATGCCCTTTCACATATCACGGGCGGTGGCTTACTTGAGAATATTCCTCGCGTAATACCTGAAGGAACTAAAGCAGTCATCGAGACCCAGAGCTGGGAATTGCCTGAAGTATTCAAATGGCTTCAATCAGCAGGTAACGTAAATCCTGTTGAAATGTATCGCACCTTCAACTGCGGTGTTGGCATGATCATCGCCGTTCCAGCCGGTTCAGAAGAATCAGCCATCAAGCTTTTAGAAGCTGAAGGCGAAAGTGCTTGGGTAATTGGTGAAATTGCCGACACATCTTCCGACGAAGAGCAAGTCCAACTAAATGGACTAGGCGCTTAGTAATGGAAGGACGAGATCCTGTTGTCGTTGTTTTGATATCGGGTAGCGGCAGCAACCTTCAAGCCTTAATCGACGCCTATCAACGTGAAGAAATCCCTGGAAAGATCAGCGCTGTTATTTCCAATAAGCCCCATGCTAAGGGCCTAGAGCGAGCTAAGAAAGCTGAGATTGATACTCATGTCATCGAACATCAAAAATTCGCTCAACGAGAGATTTTTGATGCAGAGCTGATTAAGACGATTGAGAAGCATCAACCGGATCTCGTGGTATTAGCGGGCTTTATGCGTATCTTAACCGATGATTTTGTCCGCCGTTTTGAAGGAAGAATGCTTAACATTCACCCCTCTCTTCTGCCTAAATATCCCGGCCTACATACTCATAAGCGTGCGCTTGAAGCAAAAGACAAAGAGCACGGCGTGAGTGTTCACTTTGTTACCGCTGAGCTTGATAGCGGCCCGAACATCATCCAGGCTATTGTACCAGTCTTAAATCAGGATACTGAAGAAACACTTGCCACCCGAGTACTTGAAAAGGAACACATCATTTACCCCATTGCGGTTAAGTGGTTTATCGATGGACGTCTTGAAATGAAAGATGGCCAAGCCTATCTGGATGGCGAGCAGTTGCCCGAAAGCGGCCTTAAGCTAGAGATTGAGCAGAGGTGAGGTGCATGCCCTTTCACATATCACGGGCGGTGGCAAGTGTTTCTTCAGTATCCTGATTTAAGACTGGTACAATAGCCTGGATGATGTTCGGGCCGCTATCAAGCTCAGCGG
>NZ_LWGJ01000035.1:0-671 GCF_001635845.1 Oleiphilus sp. HI0132
TCTGAGCCTGGAAGAGAAAGAAGTGTTACTTGGTGTTCCATCTTTCTAAATGCATTGACGATTCCCATAATATGGACACCTTCAGCACCATGCCCACGAGTTCTATGATGGTAAACTATGTTCATAATTAACTAATCACCTTAAACTGAATCCCTTGCTTCTCCCATAGAGGAAGCATTATCTCTAGCACCTGCACACACTTCTCAGCGTCGTCGTGAAATAAAAGAATTTCACCATTTACAACCGGTTTCTGCTTAAAGTTTTCAACAATCTGATCAGCACTCAGATTGGAATAATCTAATGAATCGTAGCTCCAATGCACTGGACGAAATTTGTTTTTCACTAACGAAAACAGCAAACCAAAACTCCAGCGCCCTTGCGGCGCCCGAAACAACCTGGAACCCGACTGTTCCAGCTTACTAATCCAAGCATCCGCATCATTTGCCTGTTTTAGCTGTTTACCTAGAGGCAAACGCCCAAAATCAATATGGTCATAAGAGTGGTTACCCACCACATGACCAGCTTCTACCAAGCTCTTCCCAATTTCGAAGTGTTGTTCTAGTTTTTTCCCAATTACAAAAAATGTCGCCTTAGCATTATGCTTTTCTAATAAGCTAAACAACTTATCGGTAACATTAGGCGTTGGACCATCATCAAAAGTCAGGTAAACA
>NZ_LWGJ01000036.1:0-15953 GCF_001635845.1 Oleiphilus sp. HI0132
TTTTAGTCGTTGGCGCTCTGCTTAAGATCATCATTCCCATCAATATCGTCAAAAAAATTGTGACTAAAACCCTTATTGCCTGTGCAACAAACTGGGTTTCTATGAACAACTTTTTTATGGCAATGTTTCTGAAGGTTGAGTGGGATTTTACCAGTGTTGAAGGGCTAACAAAAAATGATTGGTACTTTGTAAATTGTAATCATCAATCTTGGTCAGATATTCCAATCACTCAAAAAATCTTGAACCGCAAAATCCCTATGCTTAAGTTCTTCCTTAAAAAAGAACTTATCTGGGTACCGATTATTGGCATCTGCTGGTGGGCTTTGGACTTCCCTTTCATGAAGCGCTCCACTCCAGCACAAATAAAGAAAGATCCATCACTTGCCGGTAAAGATCTGGAAACCACACAAAAGGCTTGTGAGAAGTTTAAAACAACGCCAGTATCAGTATTTAACTTCCTCGAAGGTACTCGTTTCACACCGGAAAAGCATGCGCGCCAAGAGTCCCCATTCACAAACCTGCTAAAGCCTAAAGCGGGTGGAGCAGCTTTTGTTCTAGGCAGTATGGGCTCTCAAATGAATACCATGCTGGATCTTACAATTGTTTACCACGATAAAGATATCGGACCGTGGGATCTCTTCTGTGGTCGTATTTCGAAAGTAACCGTCCATATTAACAAAATAGAAATACCTAAAGAGTTCTTAGGTAAAGACTATAGTAGCGACCCTGAGTTTAAAGCAGCTTTTCAAGCTTGGTTAAATACACTTTGGGAAAATAAAGATCAGCTAATTACGGATATTAAAACACGTAATAATATCAACTAACGGTAGGAATAAATCCGAACTCATATCAGCCCGAAACAATCATCTTGCTTCGGGCTTTTTTGTGCCTCTTAGCCTGACCGGCAGCCCGGCATTTAAAGCATCCATAATTAAGCCCGGACAGGCCGGGCTATATCAAGCATTCATAGCCTAGAGTGTGAGATAAACACCTAGATAGCCAACAACACCTAATACCACAGTATATGGCAAGGCCATAACCACCATCTTGCCATATGATAAACGCACCAATGGCGCTATCGCAGAGGTCAACAAGAACAAGAAGGCCGCCTGACCATTTGGCGTTGCAACACTAGGTAGGTTTGTTCCGGTATTAATCGCTATGGCAAGCTTTTCAAAATGCTCGCGACTAATAGAACCGGCATCAAAGGCACTCTTCACTTCATCGATATAAACAGTCGCAACAAAGACATTATCACTAATCATCGACAGTACTCCATTCGCAATGAAGAACATGCCAGGCTGGGCACTTTCATCAAGCGACAGAACATAGTTAATCACACCCGAAAATAAGTGCAGCTCATGAATTACACCGACAATCGTGAAAAAGACAACGAGTAAAGCTGTAAACGGTAATGCCTCTTCAAACGCTTTACCAATTTGATGCTCTTCATTGATCCCAGTAAAGACAGTTGCAAGAATAATGACTGTTAAACCAATTAGCCCTACCGCAGCCAAATGCAAAGCTAGTGATACGCATAACAGTACTGCCACTGCACCTTGAGCAATCAACTTAGCTTTAAATTCCGGGGTCATTTTAGCCTTCTCTTCCTGATCAAAGTTTTCTAGAATCTTCCGAACCGAGCCTGGAATCTTAGCCCCGTAGTCAAATTTTTTGGTTTTCTCTAACAGAATACAAGTAAGCAAGCCAAAAAACAGAACCGGCATTGTAATCGGTGCCATTTGCAAGAAAAACTCTACGAAGTCCCAACCCAGTTTTTCAGAAATTAGTAGATTCTGAGGCTCACCCACCTGTGTACAGACACCACCCAAGGCAGTCCCTACAGCACCATGCATCATCAAGCTACGTAAGAATGCTCGAAACTGGGCAAGGGCCTGACGATGATCCTCATGAACGTCATCATCATCTCCATGGTCATGATCAATATGATGAAACTTCTTGCCCGACGCGACTTTGTGGTAGACAGAGTAAAAACCGACACAGACACTGATAATGACTGCGGTAACAGTTAAAGCATCGAGAAAAGCTGACAAAACAGCTGAAGCAACACAAAAGACTAAGGACAATTGCGTCTTCGATCGAATACCAAGAATGATTTTGGTAAATACGATGAGCAGCATACTCTTCATAAAATAAATCCCCGCCACCATGAAGATCAGCAACAGAATAACCTGCAAGTTATTCTCAAGTTCATGATAAACCGTCTCGGGCGACACCATACCTATCAGCACGGCTTCCAGCGCTAGCAAGCCACCCGGCTGCAATGGATAACACTTTAATGCCATCGCCAAGGTAAAAATGAACTGCACTATCAATAGCCATCCCGCAACATAAGGCGCAAGGGTAAACAAGATAGGATTAAAGACTAAAAATGCAATAATTGCGTTCTTGTACCAACTGGGCGTGTTGCCCAAAAAGTTTTTATAAAAAGCCTGCGATAAACTTCTGGCCATTCTAACTTCCTAAATCTCAGGGCTACAAGATTGGTATTTCATAGGGTGCTGAAATACGTCCTAATACGTAGCGAACTGCAACTCACTGAGTCAATGCGGATAATTAACTACTTGATGTAACAGACATAAAAAAGAGGGGTTTCCGCAATAAACACTGTGTCGTGCTTACTGCGGTAACTTTCAGTGCCCGTTTCCGGGGCGGCGGGGATTGTACGCTAAAAAACTAGCAAGTCCTATTCAACTTTAATGAAAAAATAAATATCTACATTGATATCGTTATCATCATCTTTATAACGAACCTGGTATTCAGACTCCCCCACGGCATCAAAGGTCACTAAGCCCGAACTAGAGATGTCAGCAGCCTCACCTGAAAGCGCAGTTCCGATCACCGACCAACTAGTTTCTTCCTCATCAGCCAGATCAACAATCCCTTCATCCCCTTTAGTATCAACGGTATAGAGTTTTAGCTGCGCCTCGCCGTCTTCCAGATCCAGTTCAATAGTGTCATCATCGTTATAGCTGTCATTCCCATACTTTACACGAAGCGATACCACCTCAACCGCTGCCTCTACATCTACCGCAAGTAAGGCTGACTGCAGCTCTCCTGAGCCTCCGGGGTCACAAGTAGCACTCACATTGCTAGACCCTTCAAGCAGTAGTTCAGCCAAGCCAGTGTCGGTATCAGAGAATGCCAGAATTGTTATATCAGAAGACCCCCATTGGACGTTTTCAGTTATATCAACGGGGTCTGAGCCATAATCACCCAGCGCTGAAAATTGACTACTTTCTTCCGCATAGAGCATTTCATCAGCAGAGCTGACGGAAATACTAGTCAGACCTCCCGCCACGACTGAAACTGTCACCCCTTCACTATCAATATCATCCTGGCTTGCTATGATTTGCGCATCATCAATAGACAAACCAGAGAGGACTCCTTTATCTTCTCTCGAGCCATCAGACAGCGCTACATCACCAACATAAATAACCGAGCTATCACTGACACTCCAGCTTACTTTATCCGAAATGTCTGCCTCATCACCGTCACTATATGTTCCCCTTGCAAGCAGTTGTTGCGAGGATGTTTGACATACTGGAAGGCTCGCAGGTTGATTACTGACGGCTATCGAGACCAAGGGTGCATCGGAAGAGCGCAATGCCTTAGTCGCCGAAAGGTCGGCAAGCCGTGCTATTACATCCGCCGTACCGTTAGATTTACCTGTCGCCACACCATTACTATTCACCGATATAATCGAAGAGTCTGAACTCGACCAGCTTACCGAACTTGTAATATCAATCTGGCTGGCACCGCCATCAACATTTCCCAAGGCTGTGAATGTCTCGGTCTCCCCTTCACGCACGCGATCATTCGAGGAAACAATAGAAATAGAGGTCAAATTCTTAGTGTTGACTTCAACGGCTTGAATATAAGTTTGCTCATTACCCACACCACAAGCTGTTAAGACAAAGCTAACTAAAAGTAAAACAGCCCGTGTCATCTTTTTTACTGAACACATATTAAGTCCTTTTTAACTAGAAACTTTGGCGTAAGCCCAAGCTCACACCATCCAGAGAGAGGTGATCCTCATCATAATAACGAAGGCCCTGAATATTGATAAAGGTCTCACTCGAACCCAAACGAAATTCAGCACCACCACCGTAGACAACGCCATGATACAACTCTCTATCTACGGGGCTGGAGGCGCTGCGGGTCATTTCCAGTTCAGACATGCCATAGCCAAGCAAGATAAACAATTTCCCACCGTTCTCAGCCTCTGGAGACTCGAAACGACCCAATATCCCAACCGAAGATACGAGACTCATATCAATACCAATATCGTCTCCCTCAGTGACACCTTGTGCGGCATAAACTTCAAGCCCTACTTGAGGCTCCAAATATAATCCCGCTCTCAGACCAGCTCCAGAGATATCGAACTCCGCTTCGCCACTTTGTTCATTACCAATAGTATTTATCAGGTAGTGGGCATCCAGCCCGGCATAATATTTAGGTTTATCTTCTGCAAAAGCGATACTGCTTAGAGCAAGTAAACATATACTCCCCCCAATGCATTTCTTTAAATTCATTCTCGTCTTCCCTTATCCATACCTTAAATAATGGTTTCCTAGCTTATCAAACTAGCGAGCAATCTTATCCTAATTTTTCGTTAAGCCAGAACAATAAAAATTTATCTACCACTAAGGTGATATTGTTTTTTTGAACTACATTGATACAGGCCCCAATCCTTATCAACTAATGGACGGTAATAAACATGAACCATCAAGAACAAATACAACCTCAATGGAAGCTAATTATCGGCTTCGCGCTAGCTTTGCTGATCACAGTTGGCTCGCTATTATCTGGTAGTGGGGCTATCGGCATATCCGGTAGTATTATCGCGCTTATCCTGGTGACCGCCATCGCATTCATTAACATCCATAACACACAGAACAATCTGGGCGCCCCAATCTCTCAGGTGAAGCATTTAGTCGATGAAATTTCCATGGGGAACTTTTCGAACGCTTCAGAAAATACTGGTGCGAAGAACAATAGCCTAGCCTCCAAGCTACAGGCTTTAGCTTATAGCCAACAGGAAAAACAAAACGAAATAGAGGCTTCTCAAGCCTCCACTCAGCGGATTATCTCTGCCTTAAACGTCTGCAACACCAATGTCATGATGGCCGATGATGACTACAACATTGTCTATATGAATGACTCCGTAAAGGAAATGATGCAAAGTGCTGAAGCAGACTTAAAAGTGGTACTTCCCAACTTTAATGCTCAAGCACTTATGGGAGAGAGTATTGATGTCTTCCATAAAAATCCGGCTCACCAACGGAGTATGCTAGAAGGCTTGCAAACTCAATATAACGGAAAAATCCAAGTTGGCACTCGAACATTCAGTTTGATAGCCACACCAATCTTTGATGATGAACACCAACGACTCGGCACCGTCGTCGAGTGGGATGATCAAACCGCGCAGCTAGCCAAGGAACAGGCTGAAGCTCAGTTGGCAGCAGACAATACGCGAATCAAACTAGCGCTAGATGTGTGTAGCACCAACGTCATGATGGCCGACGCTGAGTTCAATATCATTTATATGAATGAATCAGTACAAGAAATGATGAAAACTGCGGAAAGCGACTTGAAAGCAGAGCTTTCTCGCTTCGACGCCGATAACCTGATTGGCAACAATATCGACATCTTCCATAAGAATCCAGCGCATCAACGCAGCATGCTTGAGAAGCTCACCAGCACTTACCAAACCAACATTACGGTTGGGCCACGCACATTTAACTTAATCGCGACCCCTATTTTTGCTGAAAACAAAGAACGAATCGGTACTGTCGTTGAATGGAATGACCGAACAGAAGCGCTTGCTCAAGAAACAAAAGCCAAACAACTCGCCGAGGAAAATGCAGGCGTTAGACTGGCTCTCGATGTTTGTAATACCAATGTGATGATGGCCGATGCAAATTACAACATCAATTATATGAACAAAGCAGTACAGAATATGATGCGCGTAGCTGAGGCAGACTTACGCAAAGTGCTGCCAAACTTTGATGCCAATAACCTTGTTGGCAACAACATCGATGTTTTCCACAAAAACCCTGCACACCAACGCAGTATGCTTGAGCGTCTGACCAGTACATATCAAACTGAAATTAAGGTCGGTGTACGTACCTTTGGCCTAACTGCGACACCTATATATGGCGAAGACCAAACTCGCTTGGGTACCGTCGTTGAATGGTCAGATAGAACTGATGAGGTTGCGCTAGAAGGTGAAATTAACAGTTTGATAAATGCCGCCAACGATGGAGACCTTCGACAACGAATTGACCTAACCGGTAAAAGTGGCTTCTTCGAAAACCTCAGTAATGGTTTGAACTCTCTAATGGACAAGACATCCGAGTTTGTCAGTGAAGTCGGCGTGATATTTGAAGCAATGTCTGAAGGTGATCTCACCAAGAGTATCGAAAACAATTACAAGGGCGAGTTACTTGCCATCAAAAACAATGCAAATAACAGCGTTACCAAACTAAGTGAAGTGCTAACACGCATTCAAATCGCCTCAGAAACGGTTCGCACTTCTTCACAAGAAGTCGCGGAAGGCTCCGATGACTTAAGTCGACGAACCGAATCGCAAGCCAGCTCACTGGAAGAAACCGCTTCCAGCATGGAGCAAATTACAGCCACCGTAAAACAAACGTCGGAAAATGCCTCCGAGTCAAACACTATGGCAAGCGATGCGAAGGGTAAAGCGGAGCAAGGCGGTGAAGTTGTTCAAGGTGCCGTTAGTGCGATGCGTGAAATAATGGAATCTAGCAACAAGATCAACGACATTATCGGCGTGATCGATGAAATTGCCTTCCAGACCAACCTCCTCGCCTTGAATGCTGCGGTTGAAGCCGCAAGAGCTGGTGAGCAAGGCCGTGGCTTTGCTGTCGTTGCTGGAGAGGTTCGTACCTTATCGCAACGTTCTGCTGCCGCGGCGAAGGAAATCAAAGACTTGATTCGTGACAGTGTAAACAAGGTAGAATCCGGCTCAGCCATGGTTAACCAGTCTGGGCAAATGCTCAATGACATCGTCCAGTCAGTTGATCGCGTTGCCAAGATGATCAATGACGTCAACACTGCAGCAATCGAACAAAATAGCGGTATCAGTCAAATCAATCAGGCCGTTGCGCAAATGGACGAAATGACTCAGCAGAACGCGGCTTTGGTTGAGCAAACCTCTGCTGCAAGCCGTTCAATGTCTGAAGAAGCGAGCAACATGAATCGCCTGATTGCCTTCTTCCGCTTAGATGCTTCGCAGAGCTCGCATAGTTCTTCTCCCTCCTTCGCTTCAGCTCCGTCAACACCTGCAGCAAGTTACAGTGCACCAGAACCAACTAAAGAACCTGTCATCACCTACCAGGCAAGCAGTGCTGCGCAAGAGGATAACGGTGCAGCTTCGTTTTCAGAAGACGATGAGTGGGAAGACTTCTAAAAACACTTGATATCACGCATACTCAAAAAGACCGGTATATTTCCGGTCTTTTTTTTCGACTTTAGTAAACTGGATTTACAATTGTAAATGTATAGCTATATGGATATTCAACTGCCTCTCGAATTACTTCCAAGCTTTTCTGTCTACACACTGCTAGTCAGCTTATTGCTCAAGCCCGGCAAGCCACCTAGCCTACTTCTAAGCTTACCCTTGCTCGCAATCTTGCTGATTACAAGCTGGCTAACGCAAGTTATCGATTGGCGAACTGCTGCTTTCCTTGTTTTCGCCACGCTGATCATTAGTCAGGTTCAATCAAAGCATTTACCAATAAAAACCTTCGCCTGGATATTTTTAAGCCTTGTGCCCTTGATGCTAGCCTTACACCTTGTTCCCGGCTTTACTAAAACCACGGTCTTCGGCCCGGCCTTACTTGGTAACTCAAGCATTCCTTACACCCTAAGTGCTCACCTTGATAAAGCCTTGGGCGCAGTATTAATCTTATTTTGCTTTCGCTACTGGGTCAGCAATACGAGCCCTTCAAACCTGAAGAACGAAACCAACATAAAGCCCGAGCTATTCGCCAAGCTCGGCTTCGCTATGTTTGGGATTTTTCTGATCGGCTACATTTTGGGCGTCAATACAGATTTTAAATTCGGCCAGCTGACTTTGGCCTTTATTTTTATTAATCTGTTT
Source organism: Oleiphilus sp. HI0132 (assembly GCF_001635845.1). Classification (NCBI taxonomy): domain Bacteria; kingdom Pseudomonadati; phylum Pseudomonadota; class Gammaproteobacteria; order Oceanospirillales; family Oleiphilaceae; genus Oleiphilus; species Oleiphilus sp. HI0132. The sequence goes on from NZ_LWGJ01000036.1 coordinate 8,153, forward strand.
GTGACCTGCATCGCTGAAGAAGCGTTCTTCAGGCTAATCATTCAGCGCTTTATATTCCTAAAATCGTCTACAGCCAGCGCCGCCATCATTGGCTCATCCCTTCTGTTCACTCTTGCTCACTTCCATACAGGGCCCGGGGCGATAGAGAGGCTCAGCCTAATCTTTGCCGCGGGTTTACTCTACGCATGGAGTTACCAGCGAAGCAATTCTCTGCTACTTGCTATCCTGCTTCACTTTAGCATTAACCTGATTCACTTTAGCTTCTTCGTTTATCCTGCCTCTTTTACTCATTGATGACTAAGCACGCACTAAATTCTATTGGCAATAAGGCCACTTTCTTTCGAAAGCAGCCTTCTCTTAAGTCACTTGCGATTAGTGTAGGTCAGGTACAACACCCACCTGAGGCATTTCTGCCAAACCAATGTCTCTGGCATGTTCTTCAAACCCTTTGTTCTTCCAGAAGAAAGCCCCTGGCATGGTTGTAGGTACAACCAATACATAGAAGAGTGCACGACCAACTAACAACATAATGATCATGCCAAGCCCCGCAGCGATACCAATCAGTGCAGCTGAAATACCGGTAGGCGCCCAGATAAAGAAGACTGCAGAGATAAGCAAGCCAAGCACTAAGCTGACGTTTCTCGCCAAGTAAGTATTGCCAAACGTCGTCCACTGAATGTAGTGCGCTGCTGCGCCCTCTCCCTGTTCAGTATTCAGGTAACGAGCATGAGCAACAAGACCTATTGACTCAACCAGCAAGCCAATAAAGACCAGACCAGACAAGACACTCAGAAGTGGTGCAAAGCTTAAATCTTGAAGCGAATAAGCAATACAAGCAAACACGGCAAAAACAATTCCGCCGACACTAAACATACTGCCAAAGAAGCTGGTCAATACCTGCCAATGATTCCAGAACGGGCGAGCTTTAATTCGATAGATACAGTGCATGAAGTACAAACCTATCAAAGCAGAGATCACCGCAAAACCACCCGCAATAGATATCAGCAAATCTAGGATACCCAACTGCAACCATTCATTGATCGCAGACAACACGGTATAGCCACATAGGCCCGCGAAGAACATGGCTATACCCAAGGCTTCCCGACTAAGTGGTGACCAACGCAAGTTATTAAACCCACGGTAGAAACGCAAAGGCTTACCCAAGTGCAGCGTAGAAAGGAATAAACCCAAGGCCTGAACAAAAATCATCGCACCCAATAATGGATACTTCATCGCACTTTGATCTAAAAATGCAAAGGCTTCAGGGAAGATAGACGGCCCCAACAGCAAAATCATAAAGGCACCGATCACTGCTTGAGTCGACAAGGTGAACATAACCAAAGGATTTTCTCGCGAACTTAGACGCTTCAAATTCCAAGATCGCTCTTTACCTGCTTTCTCATCTACAACTGAACGATAACTTCCATCTTCTTGCTTATGGTACTTGAGAGGCTGAACATCTGTTCGCGTCATCTCTTCCGGTAGAGTTTTGATCTGCTGGAAACGAATATTAGGTTGCGTAATTGATGGGTCAGGGAAGCCAGGGATACTCGCCTCAGTCTGCTCTCTATTTTCTGGCGTATCTTCAATAACACCAAAGTTCAATGCATTACCCAAACAGGCCGACACACAGGCTGGCTTCAAGCCTACTTCTAAGCGGTCAACACACATATTACACTTCGATACCTGACCTTTAACCGGGTCAAGCTGTGGTGCGTTATAAGGACAAACCCAAGTACAGTAACCACAACCAAAGCAGGTATCAGGATCCTGGAGTACCGCACCATATTCAGTATGCTTGGTATAAGCCTTTGTTGGACAGCCCTTCAAACAAACCGGGTCGTCACAATGGTTACACGCCATTGATATGTTCATGCGCTGATAGTCAGGGTAGGAACCCCCTTCTACATAACCAACCGAGCGGAAAGCCAAGTGAGCCGGATTTTCATTCTTTTCACTACAAGCGGCTTCGCAGGCATGGCAACCGATACAGTTGTCAGCGGTAAAGTGAAATCCGTGCTGCTTGTTTCGATTAGGGTTGCAACCTACAGAGGGGTTTTCATTGATCTGCATCGATCGCCCCTGCTCGAACGCGCCTTCGGTCAGATCCAATAAGTCAATCTTCTGCCCATAGCGGTTTTCTTCGCTTTCGTTCTTCTTCACCTTAGGATCATACAGCTTTGCATAGCCTTGCTCGTTATCCCTGAAGGTAAAAGTCGGTCTTTCGTTGGTGTTCTTTTCTTCGTTCGGCACACCGATCTGGTCCAAGCGGTCACGAACTTTTACTAATAAATTCAGCATATTAATATCCTCTTCGCTCAGCATTTAATTGACCAGCCACCGACTGGTCGACCGGTTCTATCTTGATCGCACACTGCTTAAAGGCAGGTTGCCTTGAGTGTGGGTCAAGCAAACCAAGCGAGACACGATTAACACAATCATGAAAGTGAAAAGGAATGAAAACCATATTTCTAGGAACTCTCTGCGTTAGCTGTACCATCACCACGGCATCACCGCGGCGCGAAACAATTCTCACATACGATTGATGCGCTACGCCTAACTCTGCAGCTGCGTCAGGGTTCATTTCCATGTAGGGGGTTGGGCTGAACTTATTCAGGTTACCCAACTTCCCGGTCTTAGTTCGGGTATGGAAGTGCTCCACTACCCGGCCACTATTCATCCAGAAGGGGTACTTGTCGCAAGGTGTTTCATTATTCTCGATATACGGCAAAGGAATCAGGTTCGCCTTCTTGCTCTTAGTCTGGAACTTACCGTCCGTATACAAACGAGGGTCGCCCTTGCCACTGTCATTTCCTTCGCGATAAGGCCACTGAATCCCTCTGGCTTCTTCCAGTATTTCATGCGTCATACCTGAAATATCTAAGGTTCTGCCATCACCTTTCGATAGCTGGCGCATTTCTTCAAAGGCCTCTGCCGTGGTATCAGGGAAGTTAATCTTCTGGCCATTCTCAAAACGCTTGGCCATTTCGTTAAAGATCCAGAAATCCGGCTTAGAGTTGGCATAAGGCTCAACCACTTTACGCACTAGGTTTACACGACGCTCCGTATTAGTGAAGCAACCTTCCTTTTCTGCCCAAACTGAACCCGGAAGATAGACATGAGAATATTGATTGGTTTCAACGTCACGGTAACTATCCTGAACAACCAAGAACTCCAGTTTTTCAAGCGTCTTACGAATTCGAGAGGTTTGCGGCATCGAGGTCATTGGGTTAGTCGCGATCAACCACAAGGCTTTAATCTGGCCCGTTTCAATTGCCGGGAAGATATCGGTTTGTTGCATCCCACGCTTAGTCGGGAAGAAGTCAGCATCGATACCCCAAAAATCTGCAATTTCCTGGCGGTGCTCTTCATTTTCCAAAGCCCTGTATCCTGGTAAGCCAGAACAAGAAGACCATTCACGCGTCCCCATAGCATTACACTGACCTGTAATAGACAAGCTGGTACCACCTGGCTTACCGATATTTCCGGTAATCAGGTTCAAGTTATTGATACCGACAACGCCGTCTGAACCATGAGTGCTCTGGTTAATCCCCATCGTCCAAATACTCATTGCAGCACCGGCTTTCGCATACAAGCGCGCGACATTACGAATCGTATCTTCATCAATACCACATATTTTTGAAGCACTGACCGGGTCGTAGTCCTTAACCAATGCTTCAACTTCTTCTATGCCCTGGGTGTTTGCATTGATGTAGTCTCGGTCTTCAAGACTTTCAGCCAAGATCACATGCATCAAACTATTCTGGAGCACCACATCGGTGCCAGGCGTGATGGGTAAGTGAATATCAGCAAATTGCGCCAACATGGTTACACGAGGGTCAACAACAATTACCGGGAATTTTCGCTTCTCTAAGGCCTCTTTAAGTCGCCAATAGATAATCGGGTGTTGCTCAGGCAGGTTTGAGCCCCAGGCAATTAAGCACTCCGTATGCTCAAAGTCCTCATAACAACCAGGAGGTCCGTCAGAACCAAAAGAGCGCTTATAGCCTGAAACGGCAGAAGCCATGCAAAGCGTCGTATTACCATCATAATGATTGGTACCAATACAACCTCGCACCAATTTACCCAAAGTATAAAATTCTTCAGTGAAGATCTGCCCAGTCGAGACGACAGCGACAGAATCTTTGCCGTACTTTTCCTGGATTCGCTTGAATTCAGCGGCCGTCTTATCGAGCGCTTGGTCCCAGCTGGCAGGCTTAAAGTCTTGATAGAATTTGTCGCGCATCAGAGGTTGACCACCGCGGCCCTCTGAATCAAATAGTTGGTGCTCAAAAATACCTTTAATACATAGCTTCCCACGATTTACATCTGCCCCGGTATCACCACGGGTTCCTACCGCTTTTCCATCCTCATCGATACCGACTTCAATCGAGCAACCAGTCGAGCAATAACCACAGGTGGTGTACTTCCATTCCTTAACAGGTTTTTCTACTATCTTGATAGGCTTTCTGTCTTTTCGACCAAACAACATAAACAAACACTCTCTCAATAATGAGCACCAATGCCGTGCAATACCTGAGCAATTTACTCAAGAATTGCACCAAGCTAGCGCAACATTTCTATAAGTCATTGATTTATAGATTAATAATTTTAGTAGCTGGAGTGATTTGCAATTAGCGAGCCAAGTTGTTGTCTAAATGATATCAGGGAAATTGCTGTCGATTTTACTGCTGGATCTGGCGGAGTGTTTTGTAGACAGAGCGGCCGTCCCAGGCTCGCTAGAGGGCTAGCAAGGGGGCAGATTCTGCGAGAGGTGGAACCGTTTGCCTACGGATTCGAGAAAAACCATACTTGTAGGCAGAGCCTTCCACGGCTCGCTGGCGGGCTAGCAAGGGTCAGGTTCTGCGAGGGGTTTCCCCCTCTGCCTACAGTAGCGTTGATTGCTTACTTGTTCAGTCGTTCATCAACCAATTTGGCGACCACTGAAGGATCGGCCAAGGTAGAGATATCCCCCAAGCTATCATGCTCGTTCGCGGCTATCTTGCGCAAAATACGGCGCATGATTTTACCAGAACGGGTCTTTGGCAACGCCGGTGCCCACTGTATGATATCCGGTGTCGCGACAGGGCCAATCTCTTTTCTCACCCATTGCTTCAAGGTGTCTTTGAGCGCGTCATTTAGGTCAATGTCATGGTCATGCATCATACTGACATAGACATAAATACCTTGGCCTTTAATATCGTGAGGGTAGCCAACAACAGCGGCTTCGGCAACATCTGGGTGAGCCACTAATGCACTTTCGATTTCAGCGGTGCCCATTCTGTGCCCCGAAATATTCAAGACATCATCAACACGACCGGTAATCCAGTAATAACCATCTTCATCGCGACGCGCACCATCACCTGTGAAGTACATACCTTCATAGGTACTAAAGTAGGTCTGGATAAAGCGTTCATGGTCGCCGTAGACAGTACGCATCTGCCCAGGCCAGCTATCCAGCATAACTAAATTACCTTCAGCTGCACCTTCCAGAATATTGCCTTCATTGTCGACAATCGCAGGTTTAACACCGAATAGAGGGCGTGTCGCCGAGCCAGGCTTTAATTCCGTGGCGCCAGGCAAAGGAGAAATCAGCACCCCACCCGTCTCGGTCTGCCACCAAGTATCGACAATCGGGCACTTTTCTTTACCTACTACACGGTGATACCAGTCCCAGGCTTCTGGGTTGATTGGTTCACCCACGCTTCCCAGCAAACGCAAGCTTGATAGGTCGCATTTTTCAACATAGGCATCGCCTTCTGCCATCAAGGCTCGAATTGCGGTCGGCGCAGTGTAGATAACGTTAATCTTATGCTTTTCAACAATCTGCCAAAAACGCGAAAAATCAGGGTAGTTCGGCACACCTTCATACATAACATTCACAGCACCATTCGCTAGCGGCCCATAAAGCATGTAAGTGTGGCCGGTGATCCAACCAAAATCAGCTGTACACCAGTAAACATCATTTTCCTGATAATCAAAAACAACTTCATGCGTCAGCGAGGCATAGACCATGTAACCGCCAGTCGTATGAAGAACACCTTTAGGCTTACCCGTCGAACCAGAGGTATAAAGCATAAAGAGCGGGTCTTCGGCATTCATTGGCTCAGGTTCACACTCACTCGAAGCACCTGCCAAAAGTTCATGATACCAAAGGTCTCGACCCTCGACCCAATTAACATCATTGCCGGTGCGTTTTAACACAAAGACATTTTCAACCGTCGTGACCGCATCGGTTTCAATCGCTGCATCGACATTTTTCTTTAGAGGAATCGCTTTGGCACCACGTACGCCTTCATCAGCCGTCACGACCCATTTCGCTGCACCGTCAGCGATACGAGCAGCCAAGGCTTCAGGAGAAAAACCACCAAACACAACAGAATGAATGGCACCAATACGAGCACAGGCCAACATCGCTACAGCAGTTTCAGGAACATTAGGCATATAGATAGTGACAATGTCGCCCTTTTTTACACCTGTTTGTCGCATGGCGTTGGCAAACTTACACGTTTCTTCGTACAGCTCTCGATAGGAAATATGCTTAGAAGAATCTAGCTCATCTCCCTCAAAGATAACTGCAGTCTGTTCACCACGCTCAGCCAAGTGGCGATCTAGACAATTTACCGAAGCATTCAAGACACCGTCGTAATACCAGCGAATATGCAAATCATTAGAAGAAAACGATACATCTTTTACCTGGGAATAAGGTTTGATCCATTCAAGGCGCTTTCCCTGCTCTGCCCAGAACGATTCATTGTCATCCTGCGACTGCTGATAAAGCGCTTGATAACGGTCTTGATCGATATTAGTGCGGGCTTTAGCCTGCGCGTGAATGGGATAAACTTTTTGATTACTCATGAGATGTCTCCGGTCCTTGTAGAGCCTCACTATTCAGAGTCTCTTTTTATTCTTTATGAGTCACCGGAAGAGTCGACTAAAGACGCATACTTGATTGATTCTAATAAACTTTCCAGTGGTATATCTTCAGCTGAGGAGCGAATTGCTCGCGCTAGAACTTGTTGATCACCAAAACCAGAAGCGTCATAACGGGCTTTGGATTGTCTGAGCTTTATCGACTGGCGGTATTCATCCAAACCGATGCGTTCATAATCAGACAATAACAATTGTTTTTGTTCTTCACTCAACTGATCAGGATCCAGAGAATGCAGCAAGCTATGAAGAAGGTCAACTGCTGCATTGCCCAGACGATCACCAAAACTGTAAATACACCCAGACAACAAAGTCACCATCTGTTCGGGTGTTGTATTTTTATCGCTAAAGAAGTTATTTAAACGAAGCCGTAGATCGACCCATGCATCTTCAGAATGCTCTGATAGCGGCTCCTCTACTAGCTCTGCTTTTTGCTCAACATAACGTTCAACGCTAGCTTCAACGCCGGAATCCAAAGCATTGTCTTCAACATGGATCTCTGATTCAGGAGACAAGTCGCCTTGAGCTTCCCGAACTTGGTCAAGCAAGGTTTGTTCATAACTCGAGACCGCTCTTTTATTCCCCTGGGATTGCTCTCCTGCCGAGCTAAAGCTTGCCATTTGCTCACGCAGCTTATCAAAAGAGCCCGGTTTATGAAGAGACGTCGTTTTTCTTGTCGAAGCCGCTTGTTTGGCCGCGATGCTTTTCTGTGGGCGAGCGACTTGTCGCTCTACTACTTTTTGCCAATAGGCGCTAAAGGCCAAACGCGGAACGCCTGTCTGGCTAAACAGGTCATCTATTTTTTCTGCTAAGCGATAAAAACAACGAGCGGAAGGATCGGTTTTAGGATAAAGCGCAACAGGACGCTGCA
>NZ_LWGJ01000037.1:0-917 GCF_001635845.1 Oleiphilus sp. HI0132
TAAAGTGCATTATGGAAATAAGGCACCCCGAGGCGGTACTTCAAGGTTCTAGCTCGACTATTACTAATCCGTTTTCCAAGGATGATGCTGAACACATCAGCGCAAAGTCTTAGGGCTGCGCATTAAGGTGATAAAAGCTTAGATTATCGCCTTAATGCATTATTTGCAGTTCACAAAGTGTTCATGTCGAAATCTGTCAAAGCAAAAATTTCAAGGACTTCATAGGTATTCTTGTCGAGCTTTGCCAAACCAAAGCCTGATTTCCCAATTATGCGGATATAGAAGTATTTGCCTGTATCAAACTCTTGATCCTTATAAATCTTCTTAAGGTAGACTTCTTCAAGAGCTGCTTGCTTGATGCGTTCTTTTTGCTCGCCTAGCTCATGATAATAATCCATGTTCTGTAGATAATCTGTATCCCCTTCACCGGTAAATGCATGAACAGTGATCGCTATTCTAACTTCGGTTGTACCGGTTAAAACGTGGAACTTTGGTGCTGAAGCCAAGCTAGTATCGATAATATTAGGGTCAACAGCTGTCATATCGTAATTCGATGCGGTTTGGATCTCAAATGAGTTATTGACAAGTAATGCTGATAAAGGCCTTTCCTTGTAGATGGTCTGAAACCCATATACAAGCGCTGCTATTTGGAATAATGCAATCACTGACAGGTCAAACTTTAGACTCTTCTTACCTTTTTTATATACGACAAAAGTAAGTAGTGGCCCTAGTATCACGTCTACAGCAAACAGGATTAGAATGATTTCTGATATACCCTGTATTTTGAAGTAGAAGTCAGGATAAATTTGGAATCTGATAAAAAAGTAAACTATCGATACGATAGCGAGACTAATAAGAAAGTGGATTAGAAATGCGATGGGTTTTGTCATAGTCGTCAGTTAAGTTAGTGTTTAAAC
>NZ_LWGJ01000038.1:0-1971 GCF_001635845.1 Oleiphilus sp. HI0132
TCATACGCTTTATCGAAAACTGAAAAAAGAGCAGGTATCCTTTCAGTCTTTGGTTGAGGAAGTTCGGCAGCGAGAAGCTGAGCGTTATTTGAAGGAAAACAAGGTTTCTATTAGTGAAGTTGCATTTTTGTTAGGGTTTTCTGAATTGAGTGCTTTTAGCCGGGCCTTTAAACGATGGACGGGCGAGTCTCCTGCAAAGTTTCGAGCAAAGAGTTTCAATGGGGTCAGACTCGATTGAAAATCAATCGAGTCTGACCCCNTTGAAAAAGGCTAGGCCGCCTTAAGATCATAACTCTGCGGATAAAGCTTGTTCGCTTCAGCTTCTTCCAAATCCCTTTGTATTGCAGCAGCGGTATTCTTCAGTACGTTGAGCCCAAATTTCTGAATTCCATTTATGAGCATAGTCAGGCACAAGCAAAATCGTTTAACGTACTGTTATAGAAATTAGGGTATGCAAAATCATGACTCCCATTATTCAAATCGAAAACTTGTCTAAGGTTTATGCTGGTGGTTTTCAAGCGCTCAGTGGTATTAACCTTACAATAGAAAAATCTGAAATCATTGCTTTACTCGGTCCGAACGGGGCCGGTAAGACGACCTTAATCAGTACCATTTGCGGTATAGTCAATCCATCTTCCGGCACCGTGACTGTCGACGGTGAGGATATTATCAAAGGCTACCGCCATACGCGTGAAATGATTGGTCTGGTTCCACAAGAGTTAACGACTGACTCATTTGAGACTGTATGGGATACCGTGACGTTTAGTCGAGGCTTATTTGGTAAAGCGCCTAACACGGCTTATATCGAGAAGACGCTAAAAGACTTATCACTGTGGGATAAGAAAGATAACCGTATTATGGAGTTGTCAGGTGGTATGAAGCGCCGTGTGTTGATAGCCAAAGCGCTGTCGCATGAACCCAAGATTTTATTCTTGGATGAGCCGACAGCTGGGGTTGATGTTGAGCTGCGAAAAGATATGTGGGAGTTGGTCCGTAAGCTTCGAGAAAAGGGGGTCACGATTATCCTCACCACACACTATATTGAGGAAGCAGAAGAAATTGCTGACCGTATTGGTGTGATCAATAATGGTCAATTAGTCTTGGTTGAAGAGAAGACAGAATTGATGCGTAAGTTAGGGAAGAAGCAATTAACCCTCGACCTGAAGACCGAGCTATCTAGTTTGCCAACGAGCCTAAAAGGTTTCGATCTAGTGCTGAATAATAATGGCCTGCAACTTGTTTATACCTACGACACGCTAGAAGATCATACGGGTATTGCGACCTTGCTCCAGCACTTGTCTGAAGAGGGGATTCAGTTTAAAGATTTAAAGACTGACCAGAGCTCATTAGAAGATATCTTTGTATCGCTTGTTAAGGAGTCCGCATGAACCGTCACGCAGTTGCCGCGATTTATAAGTTTGAAATGGCCCGTACAAAGCGAACCATTTTCCAGAGCATTGTCTCGCCAGTTATCTCTACCTCTTTGTATTTTGTCGTCTTTGGTTCTGCGATTGGCTCGAGGATTAATGAAGTGGACGGAGTTAGCTATGGGGCCTTTATCGTACCAGGCTTGATTATGCTTTCTTTGTTAACGCAGAGTATTTCTAACGCTTCATTTGGAATTTATTTTCCTAAGTTTAGCGGCACCATTTATGAGCTACTTTCTGCACCTGTTTCATACTTCGAAGCCTTGCTTGGCTACGTGGGGGCCGCAGCAACGAAGTCGATCATACTTGCCTTGATTATTCTCGCAACGGCGAGCCTGTTTGTACCGCTACAAATAGCGCATCCGGTTTGGATGATGGTCTTCCTTGTGATGACGGCCATTACCTTCAGCTTGTTCGGTTTTATTATCGGCATCTGGGCCGATAACTTTGAGAAGCTTCAGGTGATTCCTTTACTGGTGATTACGCCTTTAGTGTTTTTGGGCGGTACTTTTTACTCTGTCAACATGCTGCCGCAGATCTGGCA
>NZ_LWGJ01000039.1:0-1080 GCF_001635845.1 Oleiphilus sp. HI0132
CATGTCTAATGTAAACGTTGCTTTTGTCACGGGCGGAACCGGTGGAATAGGTACTGCGATCTGCCAAACACTACATGATGAAGGCTACACCGTTGTTGCTGCATCCAGCAGCCAAGAAAAAGCCGACAACTGGCAAGCGCAACTCAAAACACAAGGCTATGACATTAAAACCTGTGTACTGGAGGTTGCTGATTTTGACAGTTGTACCCGCAATATTCTTGATATTGAAGAAAGCATTGGCCCCATTGCAGTTTTGGTGAATACCGCTGGTATCACTCGCGATACCAGCTTAAAACGAATGTCACCACAAAAATGGCAAGAGGTCATTGATGTGAACCTGAGTGGAACCTTCAATACTTGTCGGAATGTCATCGAGTTCATGTTGAAACGCCAATACGGGCGAATTATTAATATCTCTTCTATCAACGGTGAAAAGGGCCAATTTGGTCAAGTGAATTACGCTGCCAGCAAAGCTGGCATTCATGGTATTACCATGTCACTAGCGCAAGAAGTAGCCAGCAAAGGCATTACTGTTAACACTATTTCCCCTGGTTATATAGCAACTGAAATGGTGATGGCGGTCGAAGAGAGTATAAGAAACCAAATTATCGCCCAAATTCCGGTCGGCAGGCTGGGTGATCCAAAAGAAATAGCGAGACTTGTTGCTTTCTTATCAGACAAACAGTCTGGTTTTATCACTGGATCAAATCTTTCCATTAACGGCGGTCAGCACATGCACCACTAGTAAATAACAAGGAGACATACATGAACGAATTTATCGATTCATTAAGCGAACAAGCGAAACGCTTTGTTGAGCCTGCAAAAGAAGTGAATAGATTGCTACTGAATAACGTAGGTGAGTTAGTTGATATTCAAGCGCAAGCCTTTGCAAACTACGCTGAAATGGGTATAGCCCAGGCAAAATCGGCATTAGAGATCAGAAATAGCGATTCACTGAACGCCTTTGTAGAGCAACAATCTGAATTTTCTGAGACTGTTCAAGCTCAGTTTAAGGGCGATGCAGAAAAGCTTACTGACTTGGCTAACCAAACCGCTGAGGGCTTAAAACAGGTGTTTTCT
>NZ_LWGJ01000040.1:0-955 GCF_001635845.1 Oleiphilus sp. HI0132
ATCACTGTAACGGGCGAAGACTACCCAACACAGGTCATCGATTTTCAGCGTGACCCTGCTTTGACACAAGCGCTAACAGGCGCGACTCGCTGGGGAGAAACCGGCGTTAAAGTACTCGATGATATTGAGGACTGGGCGGGTCTGGTACAGATTAAATCTGGGGCTGCAGCCCGAACTGTTGTCATGGACCCTTTAGCTTGGCGTGTCTTTAAGGCCGATCCAAAAGTGGAGCGACTATTAGAACTGCGCCGAGGCACGTCAAACACCTTGGTCATTGATCCTATCTTGCGAGGCCAGGCTAACGATAAAGCGCGATACGTTGGCTCGGTGGGCGACTTTGATTTCTGGGTCTACAACGACTCCTACGTTGACGATGCTGGTGTAGCCCGCAATATGCTGCCTGAGTACACGGTACTGTTGGCCAGTCAGGGATTGCTCGAAGGCACACGTTGTTACGGGGTTATTCAGGATGAAAAAGCAAACTACCGCGCCAGCCGATACTTTACCAAGTCGTGGTTGGAAGAAGACCCTGCGGTACGTTGGCTCTTGATGCAATCCGCACCGTTGATTGTGCCTTACCGTCCTAACGCTACATTCTGTGCAACTGTTCGATAGGTGCCCCCATGAAGATAACAACAACTGTTACCTTGCGCACCGGTGAACCCGGTGCCTATGAATTTGTTTATCCAGGGGAGTCCATCAATCTAAGTCGTGAAGAAGCTGAGACACTCATTCAGCGAGGCTTCGCGGCCGATGATAAAGCCTGTTCCTCTAAGGATGAATCGGGCAAGGCGCATCACCTGGTTGATGCAATCTTAGATGCGATTGATGACCTCAAGCCTAATGATTTTGGTAAAGATGGTAAGCCAGCAGTAAAAGCGATCGAGGACATCATTGGTCAAAGCATCAGTGCTTCTGATCGCGATAAAGCGTGGGATGAATATCAAGCGCTGAC
>NZ_LWGJ01000041.1:0-733 GCF_001635845.1 Oleiphilus sp. HI0132
CAAAGATGGCCTTCTTATAAAGTCAGGTTATCATCAAGGTTCAGTGTTCTAAAAATTAGTTTTTTGCTCAGCGTAATCGGGTCACTTTGATGGGTGGTTTCGTTGACAGTTCAGGTAAGAATTTAGGGTTTATCGTGGTCAAAATCAGATAAACAAAATAAAAATTATTGTATGGTTTATTGCGTCGTTTCTGAGTTCTTAACAATAAATTAAGAGCATAAGGTCAAAAGACTAAAAGCAAAAATCATATAACCAGGCCATCTTTCGGATCTTCGTTTTCTGTCACCGTTTATGCAAAGAAACGCATAAACGTCGCCATAAGACTCATCCCGCAAATGGCGGCGTTATATTTATTGATGCATAGTGCGCATCATGCTACCATCAGCTTATGATTAAATCGTTTAAGCATAAAGGTCTCAAAAAGTACTTTGAATCAGGGAGTACTGCGGGCATTCAGAATAGCCATGCAAGGAAATTGAAAATGCAACTGGCGGCTATCGATACTGCTCATGTAATCGAGGATGTTGATTTACCAGGTTATCAATTGCACCCATTAAAAGGTGACCGTGAAGGTATTTGGTCTATTTCGGTTAATGGTAACTGGCGAGTAACTTTCGAATTCAAAGATGGCAATGCATTCATATTAAATTACGAGGACTATCACTAATGAGCATGTATAACCCTCCTCATCCCGGTGAGTTCATTAAAGAAACATACCTTGAGCCGTTCGGTT
>NZ_LWGJ01000042.1:0-797 GCF_001635845.1 Oleiphilus sp. HI0132
TGGTTAGAGACTTGATTGCTTTGTGTTTCGTCATCCCACTGTGTTTCATTCCAGGAGATTTCAATGGTAAACAGGTTATTGTCACCCCGGATTATTCTGCCCCGTGCATCGGGTAAAAGAATGGCTGACTCATCAGTGCCATTGAGGCGTTGTGCCCATTCAAACAAATCATTGTCTGCCAATCTAGCTTCACTGCAGCCATTGATGCTGTTAATACAGCCCGGGTCTGATGGCACTGTGCCAAGTGAATCGAAGCCGTCATAAGCACCGGCAATCGCTTCATCAGCGTTTGTTCTCATACGGTCTGCCATATCATAAACAAGTAGAGAGGCTTGCGAGCGAAGATAGGCACTTTGGTTATTACGTAAGCCCTGAACTTGCAGGCTAGCAACACCCAGCAAACCAATTGATAAAATAACAATGGCAACCAGAATCTCGATCAGAGTGAACCCACCCTGATGCTTAGGAGAAAGAGGCTGCAATAGTTGGGCTGAAGATGCATAGGGGCTTAGCTTGCTGGACATATTACATTCACCCCTTCATGGTTGTTAACGATATCATCGGGCGTTTCTTCTTCGTCTACCGCTGACCTGACGTGGCCGATCACACTAATAATAATTGCTTTGGCTTCAGTGATACCGCGCTCGTCACACAAAACAAAAGTGCCTTAGGAACCGGGGATACCATTTGAATCAAACTGAACAAAGCCTTGATTAGGAAAGCCAAACGTTCGGAGAGTGTTATCACCTGTTTCCCATCGACTACGCTTCTCAGCCTCGCCTTAGGGGCCGACTCAC
>NZ_LWGJ01000043.1:0-521 GCF_001635845.1 Oleiphilus sp. HI0132
AGGCTGCTCTTCAGGTTATTACTTGGGGAGAGCATTAAGAAGTCATTGGTTACCCCAGTTCTTGCAAAATGCCGGAACACTGACGTTTATGTTGGGTATCTTCGCATTTTCTAACTTTTTGGTTCACGAGTCGGGTCTTTTGACAGTGACCATTATGGGGATCTGGCTGGCGAACATGAAAGGTGTGCCGGTTGAAGATATTCTCGAATTCAAAGAGTCGCTCAGTGTTCTTCTGATCTCGGCACTATTTATATTGCTTGCGGCAAGAATGGATCTGAGTATGGCTACTGCTTTGGGCTGGAATGCTCTGTGGGTAATTCTCATACTAATGCTGGTGGCCAGGCCTCTTTCGGTTTGGTTAGCCGCGGTCAAAACAGACTTGAGCTGGCAGGAGAAAACCTTTTTAGGCTGGGTTGCGCCAAGAGGCATTGTCGCTGCGGCGGTGTCAGCGTTATTTGCTTTTAAACTGGAGCAAGCAGGGCATGCCGATGCGGGTGCCTTAGTTCCGATGGTGTTTTTGG
>NZ_LWGJ01000044.1:0-988 GCF_001635845.1 Oleiphilus sp. HI0132
CTTCTCATTAACGGGGCAACCCAATGCAATGGGGGGGCGTGAAGTTGGCGGTCTAGCAAACCAACTCGCGGCTCACCTAGAGTTTAATGAACAGGACACAAGCCTACTTAGTGAGTTCTGGAATACCCCAAACCTTGCCAATACACCAGGCATGCCAGCGATTGAGCTCTTCGACGCCGTCGCATCAGGAAAGATCAAAGCCCTATGGGTCATGGCAACCAACCCGGTCGCCAGCCTTCCCAATGCAGAAAAAGTAAGGAAAGCCATTGAACAATGTGACTTCGTCGTTGTGTCTGACTGTGTCGCTCATGCGGATACCTTAGATCGAGCCGAAGTCAAACTGCCCGCTTTGGGCTGGAGCGAAAAAGACGGTACTGTCACCAATTCCGAACGACGAATTTCGCGCCAACGAGCGCTGCTACCACCAGCAGGTGAAGCCAAGCCCGACTGGTGGATTATCTGCCAAGTAGCCAAAGCCATGGGCTACCACGAAGCATTTAATTTTAAATCTGCTGCCGATATTTTTCGGGAACATGCAGCACTAACAGGCTTTAAAAATACGGCTGAACAACGGCCTAGAGATTTCGATATCTCTGGCTTGGCAGAGCTTAGTGACGAACAATACGACTCGCTAGAACCTGTGCAATGGCCCGTAAACAACACTCACCCGAATGGTGTAAAACGATTTTTTTCTGAAGGAGGTTTCTTTACCGCCTCCGGCAAAGCCAAACTCATAGCACTCAGACATCGCCCACCTGTTAACTCATTGTCAGAGGCCTGGCCCCTTGCTTTGAATACCGGACGGGTTCGAGACCAATGGCATAGCATGACCCGCACTGCCTTATCAGCGAGGCTAAACCAGCATAAGCCGGAGCCCTATGTCGAGATCACTCCTGAAGACGCTCATAAGTTCGGTTTAAGTCAGGGCGATATAGCTGAAATAGAAAGTCATTGGGGAAGCATGCTTGCACGAGTGGAGGTCACTAAA
>NZ_LWGJ01000045.1:0-893 GCF_001635845.1 Oleiphilus sp. HI0132
ATGCGAATAAACTTGCCTAGTTTTAGCATGCCTGCCGCAATTTGTATGATTCCCATTAAAACTACCGTAGCAAAGAGGTATTCAACACCGTGTTGTGCGACCAGCGATACCATAACAACGGCAAGAGCACCGGTAGCACCCGAAATCATTCCTGGTCGACCACCGATACAAGCCGTAATGAGTCCGACCATGAAAGCAGCATACAAACCAACAATTGGCTCCACGCCTGCAACAAAGGCAAATGCAACAGCTTCAGGGACTAGCGCCAATGCAACGGTTAAGCCGGATAGGACGTCGTTCTTGATACTGAGATGCGAGCTTGCGCGGGGTTCGAACATGAATACCTCTGGTTGAGAGAAGGCTTCTCTCGGTCATTAAAATGTCGTTTAAACGGGGGGGCGGATTATAGGGATTGTTGTGCAGCAATACAAATTTGTGAGTATTGCTGCACACTTTTAGGTCTGTTAAATATTCTTACTTACTTTTACGGGGAGGAAGGCCAGTATGCTGGGTCAGAATCTTTCCCTTTTGATTCTTTCTATTTCCCTGCTTGTTCTTATTTCCTGGTCTTTGAGCCGCTTTTCTATTCTGGCTCATCTTGGCACCTTGCTTAGTACCTTTAACTGGTTGGTTTGGTGGAACGAGATGTTTTTTCCCATAGCCAATCAAATGAGCCTTACCCATCGCTTTAAGCGCTTCTCGCAACAGTGGCCAGTTGTCCGGGTCGTGATATCTCAAAAACGCTTTATGTAGGCGTCGCTGTTTTATGCCCTTGGGAATGGACACCTTTTCTGTCTTGTAATTGATCCGGTGGAGCGGATCTCTCTCGGAATGGTACATGGCGGTGGCGCTAGCCATCGGTGAGGGATAAAAGTTTTGTACCTGATCCGCCC
>NZ_LWGJ01000046.1:0-670 GCF_001635845.1 Oleiphilus sp. HI0132
ATAGCAATTCAATGGGGACTGGTGGCATTTGGCCTGTGCTCACAATTATTCTTCCCGCGCGCACCAAGAATACTCTATGCCTTAATTTTTCTGACAATGGGTTGGATGCTAGTTTTCCCCATGCAACAAATCTTGGATCTCATGACCGATATGCAGGTTAATCTGCTTTTTGCTGGCGGTATCGCGTTCACGCTAGGTGCTATTTTCTATGCAAGTAAGAAACCCTTAATGTTGCCTGGAATTTTCAGTTTCCATGAACTCTTCCACGTAATGGTCTTAATTGGTGGCGCCTGTCATTACAGCCTGATTTACAGTGCATTTTCCGCTACGGCGTCAGCCTAAGATGAGCTTAAGCTCTAAAGCACAATGCCTGCTAGAGGAAGAAACGAGTCGTTTTATAAACGATTACCAGGAACACTTCCTTAAAGGTGAAACCAAGCCACCAGAAATTGGCCAACCTTACCTGCTTCATCAGCCTCAAGCCACGCAGGGAGTGCTGCTTGTTCATGGCCTAATGGCTGCCCCGGAAGAAGTGCGAGAGTGGGCTGACTATCTTTATAGCCAAGGCTATACCGTCTACGCGCCACGAATGGACGGGCACGGTACATCGGCAGATGATTTATCTCGCCGTAAAATGAGCGAATGGACGGCGGCGGTTAACCGGGGCCAC
>NZ_LWGJ01000047.1:0-14307 GCF_001635845.1 Oleiphilus sp. HI0132
TATATCAAGAGACATACCGCCACCTAAGAAAGCATCTGCACGTATGCGCCCTAGAACTAGATTGGCATCGGTCACAGTTACTTGAGTTCCGCCTTTGTTGTAACAAACTGGGCCAGGTGCGGAACCCGCAGATTGAGGGCCGACGTGTAGCATATTTCCTTCGTCTATCCAGGCAATAGAGCCGCCGCCAGCACCGATGGTTTCCATTTTTAACATTGGTATCGCGACCGGCCAATCATTAATGCTACCTTCATCGCTTAGTTCAAAGTTGCCATCCATTAAGGCGACGTCGGTTGATGTGCCGCCCATATCAAAACTCATGATCTTGGGTAAGTGACACTGTTCACCGATATGACGAACGGCGGCTAATCCGCCAGCCGGGCCGGATAAAAGCAGATTTACAGATCGTAAAGCGGCTTGTTCAGCAGCAATGGTTCCCCCTGAAGATTGCATGATTGAGACAGGGCAGCCGTTTAGTTGCTCGATCAAGTGATCAATATAGTTTTTTACTTTTGGGCCAAGGGATGCATTTAACCAGGTTGCTATACCACGTTCGTACTCTTTATATTTTGGTAAAACAAAAGATGAGCGCGAGACGAAATAGTCACCTTCCAGGGCTTTTTGAATGCGTAGCTCTTCATCATCATTGATAAAGGAAAATAAGAGATTTATCGCAATAGCTTCTGGTTTTAAGTCATTAACTTTTTGCTTAAGGGCTTCAATATCGTCATCAGATAAAGGTCTTATTAACTTTCCCTCGGAATCACGTCGGGTTTCTATTTCTAAGCAAAGCTCGCTTGGAACAGGAGGAATGGGTGGTTTGGCATTGAGGTTATAGAGTTCTTTGCGAGCTTGGCGGCCGATGCTCAGGATATCGCCAAAACCATTATTGGTGATATAGACGGTACGAGCACCTTTTCGTTCAAGCGCTGCATTGGTAGCTACCGTACTTCCATGAATAATACAAAGCTGTTTATTATCGACAGCTGAGTTTAAACCTAGTTCTTCTATTCCCTGCAAGATTGCTTGAGCAGGGTTTGAAGGGGTTGATAGTACTTTATGAATACGCACTTCTTGTTCAGTGAGCAAGACAAAGTCGGTAAAAGTGCCTCCGGCATCAACACCTAAGTACAGGATTTCATCCTCATCGCTTAAAGAAGATTTGGGATTGTGAAGCTTAGGGGAATTGGACACTTGCCTTTCCTTTGTATCAAAATGCGTGATTTGTTCTATCTATGAGGAGCCAAGTTTGCCTGAATTGCCAGAAGTAGAAACCTCTCGCCGGGGCATTGAGCCTTATATCAAGGGGCATAAAATCTTATCCATCAAGATCTATCAGCAAGCTTTGCGTTGGCCTGTTTCTAATGAACTCTATGAAATGACAAACCAGCCGGTTAGCGATGTTCTCAGGCGAGGTAAGTATATAATCATCTGTGTCCCTGACGGAAGTATACTGCTGCATTTAGGTATGTCTGGGAGTTTGCGTATAGTCGACGAGAGGACGCCACGGATAAAACATGATCATGTTGAATTCCACCTTTCCTGTGGAAAAATACTGCGCTTTAACGATCCGCGAAGGTTTGGCAGCATATTATGGTCTTCCAATTGGCAAGCGCATCCTTTAATTGCTTCTTTGGGGCTTGAACCTCTAAATGAGGAGTTCGACGGAGCGTATCTTCATCAAGCTGCCAAAAAGAGAAAACAAGCGGTTAAACAGTTCCTGATGAATAGTAAGCTTGTTGTTGGTGTTGGCAATATTTATGCAAACGAAGCTTTGTTCAAAGCGGGCATCTCTCCTATTCGATCAGCCTCTCAAATCTCTTTAAAGCGCTATAACTTGCTTGCAGATACCATCAAAGAGGTCTTGCGTAAATCCATCAAACAAGGAGGTACAACTCTAAAAGACTTTGTGGGAAGTGATGGAAAGCCAGGATACTTTAAGCAAGAGCTGAATGTGTATGGCCGAGGGGGTGAAGCCTGTGTCGAGTGTGGACAAGCGCTAAAGGAAATCAGGCAAGGTAATCGTGCAACGGTGTACTGTTCACAGTGTCAAAAATAATCTATTCGCCCGATTCGACAGTGGAGATATTGTGTCTATACTGAAATCAACGACAGATTTCAGGCATTTGTTCAGTAAGCTTAGGCTATTCAAGCAAACACCAGATACTGAACACTATGTGAAAGGCACCCAAGGAGACAAGTTCATGTACAGCCAATTTACCAAAGCCCTAAAAGTTATTATGTTCAGCCTTGTGTTGGCGCTACCCGCGACGGGCTGGTCAAACACGATTGAAGAAACGCCTTCAGCCGTTGCGATGACCGGCGACGCCTTGTTTGTAAGACCCGTAATGATTGCGACAACTATCTTAGGTGCAGCAATCTTTATCGTTTCTTCACCATTTTCTGCCTTAGGTGGTAATGTTGAGGAGTCCTTCGATGAACTGGTGGCTGGGCCTTTTAATACAGCGTTTATCCGCTGCTTAGGTTGTACAATGACCGGTCGTAAAGTCAGCGCGATAGTTTCCCAGGAAGAAGAATAAGCTTCACTTCTTCTTTCAAATAAAAAAGGCTGGTGTGATACCAGCCTTTTTTATTTCTATTCAAACTAGTTTAGTTTGATGCCTTTTGAATAAGCGCTTTCCAGTCAAAGCTCTGATCGCCTAAGGCGTGAAAGAATGGATTTAAAATATCTTCTTTCTGGTTGTAAGTGAGAGGTTTCAGATCGATATCGAGGATTTCACCACCCGCAGCATTGAGTACGGCGTGTGCAGCCGCGGTATCCCACTCGCTTGTGAGCGCTAAGCGCGGATACCAATGAGCCGTTCCTTCCGCAATGGCACAGATTTTCAGTGAACTACCCATGCTGACTAAATTAATATCGTCAAATACCTCAGCGACATGCTTAAGAAGTTCATCCAAGGCTTCAGCTCCGTGGCGCCTGCTACCAACAACAGCCAGTGTGTCCTGAGTATTGACTGCGCTCACCTTAAGCTCAGTCTTAGCACCTTTTTCTTCTTTCCAGGCTCCTTGCCCTTTTAATCCGTAATACAGTGTTTGTGTAACAGGAACGTAGACAAGCCCCAGAATAGCTTCACCGTCTTCGATCAAAGCAATATTGACGGTAAACTCGCCATTTTTATTAATAAATTCTTTAGTACCGTCTAAAGGGTCAACCAGCCAATAACGCTGCCATGAAGAGCGCTCAGAAAACTCAGGCATACCACCTTCTTCAGAAAGAACAGGGTAGTTTAGAGCTAAGCTTGTTAAGCCTTGGTCTATCACGATATGAGCGGCGTGGTCAGCTTTGGTAACCGGAGAGTCATCGGCCTTGTTCTCAACTTCGATTGGCGAATCGGAGTTATAAACTTCGAGAATAGCCTCGCCCGCATCGATAACGATTTTCTTTAAATCTGGTAAAAGTTGTACTAGCTCATTCATGAGGGTTTGTAATATCCAATATAAAGTGTGTTGAAATAGTTGGCTTCGGCTAATAACTCTTAGAGGAGTGTTTGTGTGAACAGATTCCGAGCGCTAGAATAGCCGTTTTACGACAGTATAGAGAGTTTCATGATCGACTGGAATCAGATAGAAACAGTTTTCTTCGATATGGACGGTACGCTACTAGACCTCCATTTCGATAACTACTTTTGGCTAGAATATTTGCCAAAGCGTTATACGGAGCTGAAGAGCCTTAGTCATGACGATGCAGTGAAGTCGCTTCATGCTATGTACGAAGCACATCATGGTTCCCTAAATTG
Organism: Oleiphilus sp. HI0132; assembly: GCF_001635845.1. NCBI lineage: Bacteria > Pseudomonadati > Pseudomonadota > Gammaproteobacteria > Oceanospirillales > Oleiphilaceae > Oleiphilus > Oleiphilus sp. HI0132. Next base: position 3,759 of record NZ_LWGJ01000047.1, read on the forward strand.
GTACTGTCTCGATTTCTGGTCTGATGCGCTCAACGTCGATATTGTGGAACTAAAGAAAGAAGTAAGTAATAAAATTGCGTATCGACCTCATGTTAAGGAATTCCTGGGAGCCGTCAAAAATATGCCTGTAGAGATGGCCATCCTTACCAATGCCCATCAAGGTAGTATTAGTGTCAAGCTTGAGCAAACCGACTTGGCTGACTTCTTTGACGAGATCATTTGTTCTCACGATTATGGCTTGGCTAAAGAACAGTCTGACTTCTGGCAGCGACTTCATAAGGCAAGGCCCTTTGATAAAGAAAAAACAGCTTTCTTTGATGATAATGAGGCGGTACTTGCCGCTGCAAAAGAATTTGGTATTAAGCACTTATATTCAATTGCCCAGCCTGATAGCCAGAAGCCTGACAGAGAGCAAGGAGATTTTCCCTTAGTTCGTGACTTTAGAGACTTGTTGTAAATGAGTACAGACGCAAAAGTAAGAATTGATAAGTGGCTTTGGGCTGCTCGCTTCTTCAAGACCAGAAGCTTGGCGAAAGAGGCAATTGATGGTGGTAAGGTGCATTATAATCAACAACGCTGTAAACCTGGTAAGACAGTTGATATCGGTGCAGAACTAACCATTCGCCAGGGTTGGTTTGATAAGGTCGTTATTGTTGAAGGTTTAAGTGATCGCAGAAAAAATGCGAGCTTGGCTCAAGAACTCTATCGTGAGACAGAAGAAAGTATTGTAAAAAGAGAGGAGGCGCTGGCGGAACGAAAGCAAGCAATGGCAGGCCTACCCGCACCTTTTAAAAGGCCAAATAAACGCGACCGCCGACGCATTCACCGTTTTAAGAATATAAATTCAGAATCTGAATGAGCTCTATCTTTAATGTGATAAGACTCGAAGTAACAGGATATATACATGATTGATCAAGATACTTTCCAGAAGTTCCTTTTTGAAGAGCTGCAAATTCGAGGTGAGTGGGTACGCTTAGGAGAGAGCTTCCAGCAGGCGAGCAAAAACATGTCTTACCCTTCAGAAGTTAAAGCGCTCCTGGGTGAAACGATCGCAGCCTCAGTTCTGCTAACCGGAACCTTGAAGTTTGATGGTCGTCTGTCTATTCATGCGCGAGGTGAAGGGGCGCTAAGTTTGTTGATGGCAGAAACGACGAACCTGAAGACCTTTAAAGGGGTTGCGCATTGGCAAGGTGACATTGAAGAAGGTCTGCCGTTAAAAGATTATTTAGGCAATGCGCAGTTAGTGATTACCATCGACCCTGATCGAGGAAACCGCTATCAGGGGATCGTCCCCTTAGAGCGTGAAACACTGTCTGAGTGTTTAGAGCAGTACTTTGAAATGTCTGAACAGCTCGATACCTATATGGTACTAGGTGCTGATGAGCTAGGTTGCTATGGCTTAATGTTACAAAAACTACCAGGCTATAGAGAAATTGAAGATCAGGATGCATGGGACAGGGTGACCCAACTGGCTAAGACATTGTCCTCAGAAGAACTCGTGAGCACAGATAATGAAACCTTGCTGGTGCGACTATTCCACGAAGAAAAAGTGATTACTTATCAATCTGAGCCAGTACAGTTTAAATGTTCGTGTTCCAAAGAGCGCACGGCGGCATCAATTCAAAGCTTAGGAAAAGAAGAAGCGCTGGATATACTGGAGCATGAAGCCGAGATTACAGTAGATTGTCAATTTTGTGCTGCACGTTACACTTTTGATCGGACAGATGTACAAAATTTATTCGATCTAGGCGAGCCCCATTAGGCTTATTTGTTTGAATAAGGTGAAAATATTACATATAAGCCTTATGCAAGTTCTAATCTGAAAATCTATCGCCTTTGTATGTTTTAAAGTGAACAAAAATGACTTGCTTCTAAATTTAGTCGTTTTTTGTACAACAATTTGGCATAATGGCGCCCCAAATTTTTCCAGGCTCTGTTTTAGAAAAAGCTAAAACGTAGTCAAACTTAACCCAAGTGAGGTCGAAGTGAGTAACACTTATGTTGATCTAAGCTCAGCCGTATTGGTAGAGCACGCACTTGAGCGCAAAGAAGGCAGCTTGGCTGCTAATGGTTCTTTAGTCGTTACCACCGGCAAAAGAACAGGACGCTCTCCTATGGACCGCTATATTGTTGATGAGCCGAGTACTTCGGATGCAATCGGCTGGGGTCCAATTAACCGACCATTCGACCCTGAAAAGTTCGATGCTTTGTGGGAACGAGTCGAGGCGTATTTGGCTGAGCGAGATAGCTATCTTTCTCACCTTCACGTGGGTGCAGATGCTGATCACTATCTACCTGTTAAGGTTGCAACAGAAACTGCTTGGCAGAACCTGTTTGGTCGCAATCTGTTTATCCGCCCTGAGCAATATAACCAGGCCGATAAGCAAGAATGGGAAATCCTAAACGTTGCAAGCTTTGAGTGTGTACCTGAGCGTGACGGTACTAATAGTGACGGTACAGTAATCATCAACTTCGCCAAGCGTCGCGTTTTGCTTGCAGGTATGCGTTATGCGGGTGAAATGAAGAAAGCAATGTTCTCTGTTCAGAACTTCTTGTTGCCAGAGAAAGACGTATTACCAATGCATTGTTCTGCAAACGTTGGTGATGACGGCGAAACAACATTGTTCTTCGGTTTGTCAGGTACAGGTAAAACTACCTTGTCTGCTGACCCTGCGCGTTACCTTATTGGTGATGACGAGCACGGTTGGGGCAAAGGCGTTGTCTTCAATATTGAAGGCGGCTGCTATGCGAAGACTATTGATCTATCTCAAAAGAATGAGCCAATCATTTGGGATGCGATCAAGTTCGGTGCAATCGTAGAAAACGTAGCGCTTTCTGATGATAAGCGTCTACCAGATTACACAGATACAAGCATTACTGAAAACGGTCGTTGTGCCTACCCGCTAGAGCACGTTGAAAAACGTGTTGCTGAAAACTTAGCAGGCGAGCCAAACGCTATCGTATTTTTGACTTGTGATATGACGGGTGTACTACCTCCAGTATCATTGTTGTCTAAAGAAGGTGCGGCTTACCACTTCTTAAGTGGTTACACGGCATTGGTTGGTTCTACAGAGATGGGTTCAGACTCTAAGTTGAAGTCTACGTTCTCTACCTGTTTCGGTGCACCTTTCTTCCCACGCCCAGCAGGCGTTTACGCTGAATTGTTAATGAAGCGTATGGAAGAGTTCGGTTCTAAGGTTTACTTGGTTAACACGGGCTGGACAGGCGGTGCTTACGGCACAGGCCAACGTTTCAGCATTCCGGTGACTCGTGCAATCATCAGCGCAATCCAGAGCGGCGCTTTGGCTGATGCTGAAACAGAGCACTTGGAAGCCTTGAATCTAGACGTTCCAACTTCATTGGAAGGTGTTGATGCTAAGTTGCTTAACCCACGTAATACTTGGGAAGATCCAGCAGCGTACGATGCAAAAGCAGCTGATTTGATCTCTCAGTTTGTTGAAAACTTCAAGAAGTTTGACGTATCTGATGCGATCGTTGATGCAGGTCCTAAGCAAGCTTAAATTAGCTTCCTTAAGACTAAAAACCCGGCGCTGAAAAGCTCCGGGTTTTTTTGTATCTAAATGAGTGCGATGCTCGAAACAGCTCCCATAGGCAGATTCTTAGAGAGTGGTGGAACCCTCTGCCTACAAAAAATAATCCCGTTGAAGTTCTTAAAAGTACCACTCATCTTCTTCATGTAATGACAAACTCTCAGCCCCGGATTGCAGCGCCGCCTGGTGTGCTTGAATCCGCGGTAAGATACGCGCAAAGTAGAACTTGGCGGTCTTTATCTTGCCTTTCAAAAAGCTTTCTGAGAATGTCGTGGTATCGTTATCTTGAAGCTTGGCTTCGGCTTTAGCTGCCATTTCCAGCCAGAAATAAGCCAAGGTTACATAACCTGAATACATCAGAAAGTCATAGGCAGCAGCGCCGACTTCGCCGTGATCTTGGAGAGCTTTCATACCGACGTTTTGAATCATTTGTGGCCATTCTTTACTGAGAGTTTTTACTTGCTCAGCAAGCTGGATTAGCTCGGTATCGCTGTCTTGTTTAAGTATCGATTTGGAGAGCACATGAAGCTGTTTTGTAAATAACATCAGTGCCTGGCCTTGGTCGCCCAATACCTTTCTTCCTAGCAAGTCGAGAGACTGAATCCCCGTTGTTCCCTCATAAAGCGTAGAAATCCGTCCATCACGGTAGATTTGCTCGACGCCAGTTTCGGTAATATAACCATGGCCGCCATAAACCTGGACAGCTAAAGAAGCAGACTCTTGACCGGTTTCGGTGAGAAATGCCTTGGCGATAGGCGTAAGTAAACCTAGTAGTTTTGCGGCCTCGGCATCGTTTCCGGCTTTTTCCCTATCAAGCAGCTCTGCACAATAGTGGCAAAATGCTCGACCCCCCTCAGCAAACGCTTTTTGAGTGAGGAGCATCCTGCGCACGTCAGCGTGACCTATCAAACCAGTGGTTTGTCCGCGCAATTTTTTATCCAGGGACTGGCCCTGAACACGTTCGACAGCATATTGATACGAGGCCTGAAAAGACTGTTCACTCATACCCACGCCTTGTAAGGAGGTTCCCAGACGCATCTCATTCATCATTTTGAACATGGCTTTAATACCGCCATTCTCTTCGCCAACCAGGAAGCCTTTTGCTTCTTCAAAGGCCATCGTGCAGGTAGGGTTGCTGTGTATCCCCATTTTTTCTTCAATACCAATACAACTAAGGGAGTTATATTCATTATTGTCTGGAAAAATTTTTGGCACCAAAAATAAAGATAGGCCTTTAATACCTTCAGGTGCNCCCTTAATACGAGCGAGTACTAAATGAATAATATTGTCACTAGCGTCATGATCACCTGTAGAGATAAAGATTTTGGTACCTGATATCGCGTAACTGTTGTCAGCATTAATCTTTGCGCTACTTTTAATTTCACCTAGGTCGGAACCGCAATGAGATTCAGTTAAGCACATGGTGCCCGTCCAATTACCTGATACCATGTTGTGAAGGTAGGTTTGTTTTAATTCATCATTACCGAATGAAATCAGAGCTTTACATGCAGAGCTGGTGAGCGCTGTGAACATGCATAAAGATTGGTTGGTACTGGTCAACATTTCCGATACCTTTGAGCTAAGTGCTTCAGGTAGCGCTTGCCCACCCCACTCCTCTGGCATCGAGATTCCCATCCACCCTGCTTCAGAAAAAGCTTTAAATGCGTCGCGAATCTTAGGGTCTAGTAGTACTTTACCATCCTTGTAACGACAGCCATTTTGGTCTCCATGTTGATTGACGCTGCCCCAGACTTGCTCTGAAAACTCTGCAGCCTGGTCGAGAATTAAGCCCGCATCGTCATTGTCGATAGCAGAATTGCCCTTTATATGGAATATCATATCAGTGATTGGCGCGCAATATTTCGACACGGTGCTATGCTCCTCTATTAATGTTCTTATCAATACGTCTATCAGTGTGCCGTACTTGTACTAAAGATTATTGCGATAGAAAAAATTTAGCACATTAACAAATGATAAGGACGTTATGAAAAGATTTGCATAGGATGAATATAAGCTAGGTCATTCAGACAAATGGATTCCCGCTCCAACCAGGTGGCCCTATTTTGCAGGGCAATTCACCTTGTATGTGGGAATGATGAGGGTGGAATGAACCTAAGAAAAAATTAAAAGCGTCAGCGGAGAGAGAGATGTCAGCAGAATTATATCCAAATATGTTAAAGCCATTGGACTTAGGTTTCACGACTTTAAAAAACCGTGTTTTGATGGGTTCAATGCATACAGGCTTGGAAGAAGAAAAAGATGGCCATGAACGAATGGCTGCTTTCTTTGCAGAACGCGCTCGCGGTGGAGTTGGCCTGATTGTTACGGGCGGTTTTGGTCCAAACCAGGAAGGTGCTACGCATCCTCATACCAAGTCAATTAAGACAGAAGAAGACGCACTAGCACATCGAACTATTACTGATGCCGTTCATGAAGCGGGTGGTAAGATCTGTATGCAGATTCTACATACGGGTCGCTATGCGTTTAACCCTAATTTGGTTGCGCCTTCTGCTGTTCAGGCACCGATTAACCCTTTTCCACCAAAAGAACTTGATGAAGCCGGTATCGAAAAGCAGATCAGTGATATCGTAATGTTAGCGGTTAATGCTCAAAAAGGTGGTTATGACGGCGTTGAAATCATGGGCTCAGAAGGTTATTTCATTAACCAGTTCTTAGCGAAGCGTACTAATAAGCGTGATGACCAATGGGGTGGCGAATACGAAAACCGTATGCGCTTGGCTGTAGAAGTCGTGCGTCGTACACGTGAAGCCGTGGGTGAAAAATTTATTATTATATACCGTTTGTCTATGCTCGACTTGGTTGAGGGTGGAAGCAGCTATGAAGAAGTACTACAGCTAGGTAAGGCGATTGAAAAAGCAGGTGCAACCATCATCAACACTGGTATTGGTTGGCATGAAGCACGTATCCCAACAATTGCGACAAAAGTACCGCGCGCAGCATTTACTTGGGTAACCGCTAAGTTCAAAAAAGAGCTTAATATTCCATTGATCACTTCTAACCGTATTAATACGCCGGAAGTGGCTGAAGAAGTTCTAGAGCGTGGCGATGCCGATATGGTGTCGATGGCACGCCCATTCCTTGCGGATCCTGACTTTGTTCAGAAAGCTTTTGAGGGCAAGAGCGACGAGATCAACACTTGTATCGGTTGTAACCAGGCTTGTCTTGACCACGTATTTAGCGGCAAGCTAACTAGCTGCTTGGTGAATCCGAAGGCATGTCACGAAACAGAGTTTGCTTCATCTCCAGTAGAAACGGCTAAGAAGTTGGCTGTTATTGGCGCGGGCCCAGCTGGTTTAGCATTTGCGACGTCGGCAGCTGAGCGTGGACATACAGTAACTTTATTTGATTCAGCAAATGAAATTGGCGGGCAGTTCAATATTGCTAAGCAAGTACCCGGCAAGGAAGAGTTTTACGAAACGATCCGTTACTTTGGCAAGATGATCGAGAAGACGGGTGTAAACCTTCAGCTTGGTCAGCGTTTGACAGCAGAGGACTTAAATCAGGGCGATTTTGATGAAGTTATTCTAGCTACCGGTATTAGCCCACGTACACCTGAAATAGAGGGTATTGATCACCCTAAAGTACTGAGTTATATCGATGTACTTCGCGATAAGAAAGAAGTGGGTAAGAAAGTAGCGGTAATCGGTGCAGGTGGTATCGGTTTTGATGTATCGGAATACTTAGCCCACTCAGGTGAAGCAACAAGCCAAAATATCGAAGCCTTTATGAAAGAATGGGGTGTTGATATGTCGCTAGAGGCTCGTGGTGGCATTGAGGGCGTTGAAGCGCAAGTTAGCCCTTCTGCTAGAGAAATCTACTTATTACAGCGTAAGAAGTCTAAAGTTGGCGCGAAGCTAGGAAAAACAACAGGCTGGATTCATCGCACGGGTCTAAATAACAAAGGCGTCAACATGATACCTGCCTGTACTTACGAGAAAGTGGACGATCAAGGTATTCACATTGATGTCGCAGGTGAGAAGAAAGTACTTGATGTGGATAACGTTATCTTGTGCGCGGGCCAGGAGCCACTGCGTGAATTAGTTGAGGGCTTGAATAAGCCATATCACCTGATTGGTGGTGCTGATGTGGCTGCAGAACTTGATGCAAAACGTGCAATTAATCAGGGTACGCGTTTGGCATTGGATATCTAAAGTCTTTAGATAAACAAGCAGCAAACAGAGCCGAGCTAGAGTTTCCTAGTTCGGCTTTTTTGTGCCATTCGCGTGCTGGTGGGAGAATAATTAAGCTATTCCTGCACCTCAAACTGCTTCTTGAAGGCTTGCAAGCCTTCCTGAACCAAGTCATAGGTCTTATCGATATTCTCGGCAATCTCACCTTCTAACACTCCTAATCCATCGAGTATCTCGCGTGCTTCAGAAAATCCGGTATCAATACCACCGCTAATAATATCGACAAACTTTTCGACTTGCTCACTCTCGTTCAATTCAGGGTGTTGTTGTTGATAAAGTGGAAACAGGCTAGTCGAGAAATTAACAATCCGGCCCGCTGTCGCTTCGGGTGAGACGTCCAGGCCTTGCTCATAACCGGACTGGATTGAGTTTTCGCCAAAGTCACCTTCTAGCTCTTTATTGATCGCATCGATAGCGGTCTGATAAAGCAGGCTCAGAGGTTCGTTCTTGACGCTGAGGCTAACTTCGTAGTTAGCATTCAACACGGCAGCATTGAATTCTTTGCGAAGGGCCTCTACTTGACCAATTTGCTCTGTGCCATCACTTTGCGGTGAAGACCTTGCGTCACTAGAAGTAGTTTTTTCAGGTACGGACGATATATTAAGTCGGGTGTCGATTTGGCTAACAGGCATATGAACACTCCTCAGTAGCGGTAGGTCTTGATTAATTATTGACCAGTGCGTGGGGAGCAGCAAGCAAAACTTGGTAAGTATTTGTTCCTTATAGATGGCTAGCTGAGGCTATTGAGAAAACTTTTTTCGAAGGCGGGACAGGCTAACGGGCGTCATGCCGAGAAACGAGGCGATATGGTATTGGGGGATGCGCTCCAGGAAGTGAGGGTATTCTTTACAAAACCACTTGTAACGTTGTTCACCGTTATTGAGTAGCCGCTTGGCATCGCGTTTAGCATTGCGTACGAAGAGTTCATGCATAAAGGTGATTTCGAAACGTAATAACTCGGGATCATCATAACCATAGGAATGAAATTGATGGTAGTTCGCGACAACAAGGCTGGCGGGTTCGAGTGCTTGAATATAATAGGGGCAGGGTGTGCCATTTACGAAGCTTGATATGGGGCCCAGCATTTGACCTTCTTCATAAAAGCCTTCGTTTACTTCGTTGCCTTCTTGGTCGACATAGTAGAGCCTGAGAATGCCGTCAGAAATATAGAAAAACTCTTCGCAGGCATCCCCTGCTCGAATCCAATGATCACCTTCATCGAGTTCTTGAACATGGAAAAAATCTAGGAAACGGTCCCATTCCGCTAAGTTTGCTTTGAACTTCTTCTCAAGCATGTGTCGCATTTTGGCTATGTGCTGGTTCACTTAGCTTCCTTTTCACTGGTCATTTGTTTTGAGCTGCTTATAGTAGTCTTTTTATCAAACGTGAACAAATAGCAGTTTGATGAATGTTTTTTAGAATTAGAAATAGCGAAGAAAATAAGGGGCGCGTTAGTCGCCCCTGATAGTTGAACTTACTATACTGAGGTTGAATGGCTTATACAGTCTCTTTAGAAAACACCTGTTTTAAGCCCTCAGCGGTTTGGTTAGCCAAGTCAGTAAGCTTTTCTGCATCGCCCTTAAACTGAGCTTGAACAGTCTCAGAAAATTCAGATTGTTGCTCTACAAAGGCGTTCAGTGAATCGCTATTTCTGATCTCTAATGCCGATTTTGCCTGGGCTATACCCATTTCAGCGTAGTTTGCAAAGGCTTGCGCTTGAATATCAACTAACTCACCTACGTTATTCAGTAGCAATCTATTCACTTCTTTTGCAGGCTCAACAAAGCGTTTCGCTTGTTCGCTTAATGAATCGATAAATTCGTTCATGTATGTCTCCTTGTTATTTACTAGTGGTGCATGTGCTGACCGCCGTTAATGGAAAGATTTGATCCAGTGATAAAACCAGACTGTTTGTCTGATAAGAAAGCAACAAGTCTCGCTATTTCTTTTGGATCACCCAGCCTGCCGACCGGAATTTGGGCGATAATTTGGTTTCTTATACTCTCTTCGACCGCCATCACCATTTCAGTTGCTATATAACCAGGGGAAATAGTGTTAACAGTAATGCCTTTGCTGGCTACTTCTTGCGCTAGTGACATGGTAATACCATGAATGCCAGCTTTGCTGGCAGCGTAATTCACTTGACCAAATTGGCCCTTTTCACCGTTGATAGAAGAGATATTAATAATTCGCCCGTATTGGCGTTTCAACATGAACTCGATGACATTCCGACAAGTATTGAAGGTTCCACTCAGGTTCACATCAATGACCTCTTGCCATTTTTGTGGTGACATTCGTTTTAAGCTGGTATCGCGAGTGATACCAGCGGTATTCACCAAAACTGCAATGGGGCCAATGCTTTCTTCAATATCAAGAATATTGCGGGTACAACTGTCAAAATCAGCAACCTCCAGTACACAGGTTTTAATGTCATAGCCTTGTGTTTTGAGTTGCGCTTGCCAGTTGTCGGCTTTTTCTTGGCTGCTGGATGCAGCAACAACGGTGTAGCCTTCATCATGTAGTGTTTGGCAGATCGCAGTACCTATTCCACCGGTTCCGCCCGTGACAAAAGCAACGTTTACATTAGACATGTATGCCTCCTAATCGTGAGTTCAGATTCAAAAATCGGAAAACGAAAGAAAAGAGAGGTAACAGAGTTGAAACTCTACGGCATGTACCTGATTTTTGTCGTTCTTATAGTTTCTCATCATGAAGCTAGAGACTAGGGAAAGCTTTGATGTGAATCACATGGCGGAAGGAAGGGTTGATTAATAGTAAAGATAATTG
>NZ_LWGJ01000048.1:0-964 GCF_001635845.1 Oleiphilus sp. HI0132
GCGCGTAAGCAACCAACGGAATATCACTGGCTTGATAACAATAATCAGCCCAGCCAGTAGTAGTGAGGGGAGAATAACGTCTGCCAGTAAGCCTAAGTTGAATGAAGCGCCCAGCGAAAAGAAAAACAGAACTAAAAAGAAGTCACGAAGCGGTTTTAAATGCTCGGCTATATATTGGGCGATTGGGCTAGTCGCGATGCTGATGCCTGCGATAAAAGCGCCGATTTCAGAAGATAACCCAATGTAATGTGCGAGTTCTGCAACACCCAGGCACCAACCAATTGTCAGCAAGAATATATACTCATGAAAACGGTCAAACTTGGATATCAATTTAAGGATGACATGCTTTACGGTAGCGAATACGACAAAGATAAGTAATGGCAAAGTTAGCATTGTTTTAACGAAGCTAAAGATACTGTTGCTGTCCGGATCTGCTGAAGTACCGCTGCCTCCTAATATGAGCAACACGACAATTGCCACCAAATCCTGTAGCAGTAGCATACCCACAACAAGTTCCCCGACATGGCGGTGATGCAAGACGGTTGTAGGGAGAAGCTTTATGCCTATAATCGTACTAGAAAACATCATCGCACAGCCGATAATCACGGACTCTTGAGAGCTGTAGCCAAAGCCTTTTCCAATCATAAACCCGGTAAAGGCGAAGGCTAGGGAACTGACAATAGCGACCAGGGTGGCTTTTCGCAACATGTGCATCAAGCTCTTTGGTTGCATATCGAGCCCTAATAAAAACAGCAAAAAGATAATTCCGATCTCTGCTATTTCTGACAGCAGGTGCGCATCGCTCACATAGTGCAAGCCATAAGGGCCTATTAAGGCACCTAAGGCAATATAGGCGACAATAATAGGCTGACGAGTATATAAAACAATTGAAGCAAGGATCGCGGCCCCAGAAAAGATAAGGAAGAAGGAATTGACAATCGAGAGATGTTCCATAGTACTTTGG
>NZ_LWGJ01000049.1:0-1311 GCF_001635845.1 Oleiphilus sp. HI0132
AAAGGCGAACAGATAGACCCAATAATAATCAAACCACTGAAGTGCATCGGCACCAATATCCCTCGCTCCTGCTATAAAAGCTGGATCAGTCAACTGTTGCGCCATTAATTTACCTAAGGGAAATAAGGCTCTTTCCAAACCGAGTAAAAATAGCGATAACCCGATCAGCACGTACAAGAAACCAAACAGCACCCTTTTCATATTGGGTATAGGCTTGCGAATCACAAGAAATTGAAAGCCAAACAATATAGCCGCGATAGGAATCACGTCTTTAATCGTGGCGAACGTAATGTCGATAATATCGTTGAGAAGTTCCATTAAGCGCCGAGCTCACTATATGATCATGCCGTAAGCCATCACGAATATCATCGGAGATAGCGACGCAAATGCGATTAATCCAAAACCATCAATCATCGGATTTCGGCCCTTGATTGATGAAGCCAAACCTACGCCCAACGCAGTCACCAGAGGAACAGTAATCGTTGAGGTTGTCACACCGCCCGAGTCATATGCAATCCCGATAATTTCCTTTGGTGCGAAACTCGTCATAATCACAACTAGAATATAGCCGCCAATAATCATCCATTGGATCGACCAGCCTGCAATAATACGCACCACACCCAGAACGATCGCCAAGCCTACAGAAAAAGCCACCGTAAATCGTAAGCCACTGGCATAACTTGTTTTAGCGGCTTCAGTTGCTTCGATCATGCCGCCTTCTGCGGCGACCGTTGCGGCTTCTGCAGCGACTGCTATCAAGGCAGGTTCAGCTATTGTCGTACCAAAGCCCAATGCAAAAGCAAAAGCAATCAGCCAAGCGACACTACCCTTCTTTGCTAAGGCATGAGCCATTGACTCACCGATCGGAAATAAGCCCATTTCCAGACCGAAAATGAAAAACGTCAAGCCAAGCAATACAAATATGACACCAATAATCATATCGACCAGGTTAGGTATCGGCTGCTGAAGTACTGCAAATTGAAAAAATGCAATAACAATTATGATCGGCGCCAGGTCTCTGAGACTACCTAGCATTGAACGAAAAATAGCGAGTATGCCTTGCTGCAAACTAAGTTCCCTTAATCTATACAAAGTTAGAAGTTGATAGCCCAAACAAGGTTTAGGCCCTAGAAACAAAACTCTAGAAATGAGTATAGGCCAATACTCACAAAGTGAAATTGACCTAAGACAATTTGAAAGCGCTTAGAGACCTTTACTTGTAGGTTTTACAAGGCCCAAGAACTCACTTAATCAGCAGCGACAAGCGTCGAATTACTTAACACTTATGATGTGACTTGCATCACAAAAAGA
>NZ_LWGJ01000050.1:0-577 GCF_001635845.1 Oleiphilus sp. HI0132
AAAACCCCACGTCAACACCAAGCAGCGCTGGTATTAGAAGTATCTCAAGATAGCGCCAAATTATCACTCAAAGATGGCCAGGAAAAGACCTTGCTACGCGAGCAGGCCGAATGGGCAAGAAAATACGAGACCGTTGACCGAAGAGGTCCTGCCATCAAAAGCCTGGAAGACATACTTCAAACCGGTGACGTGATTCAAGTGACCACGTCAAACACAGAAACCAGCAATGAAGACGGCGAAACGGCAATGGCAGAAATCATCCACCTAAGCCAACTTCCGGAGGCACAAGGCGCCCTTATTTCGATCAACCCCGACAACGGAGCAATCAAGGCACTGGTTGGCGGCTATGACTTTGCCATGAGCCACTACAACCGCGCGACACAAGCCAAACGACAACCAGGTTCCAACTTCAAAGCCTTTGTTTATTTGGCAGCGATAGAAAACGGGACCACCGCTGCAAGCCTTATCAACGATGCCCCAATCGTATTTGAGGACGACAATCTGGAAGCGGCATGGCGGCCCGAGAACTCTAGCGGTAAGTTTTATGGCCCAACCCGGATCCGAAAAGCACTGTATA
>NZ_LWGJ01000051.1:0-1107 GCF_001635845.1 Oleiphilus sp. HI0132
GTAGTGAATAATGGAAGCTTTTAGAGCCAAATTAGTAGTCTATATCCTTAAATTCTTAGCGAGCCTTGGTTTAAGCAAAGCCCAGGCTCTCGGTCGTTTTATTGGTCGGATTCTATGGATGGGCGACTCCGAGACCACACGTGTCACCAAAGAAAATATCTCGCATTGTTATCCCGAGCTATCAGAAAGCGACCAGAGAGAGCTAACACGGCGCAGTCTACTTGAAACCGGTATGTTATTTGCCGAATTTGGAGTGATGTGGGAATGGCCCACTGAAAAGACTTTGAATTTAATTCGCTCGGTTGAAGGTAAAGAGCACCTTGACGCGATATTTGAAAAGGGTAAAGGAGCGATTGTATTGGCGCCTCATCATGGAAATTGGGAGCTAGTTGGTTTGTATTTATCAACGCTTCGACCGATGGCTGCTCTATACAAACCGCCTAAAATAAAAGCCTTGGAAGAATATATGTCTTCGGTGCGAGGTCGTCATGGTTCTGAGTTAGTGCCAACCAATAGGCGGGGCGTTATTCGTTTGTTTTCTATCCTCTCGGATCAGGGGATGGTTGGTATTCTGCCAGACCAGGTGCCAGGCGGAACGGGCGGTGTTAATGCTCCTTTTATGGGAATAGAGGCTAATACGGTAAAGCTTGTATCTCGCTTGATTGGCCGCACTGGCTGTGAAGTCGTGAGCTTGTGTGCGATTCGCCGTCCCAAAGGGGATGGTTTTGATATGGTGTTCAAACCAGCTGATCCTGAGATATATAGTGACGATATCGCTACATCCGTCGCGGCATTGAATCGCTCAGTTGAAGCATGTATCGAAAGTCATCCCGAACAATACCAATGGGAGTACAAACGCTTTAAAGGGATGACGATAGACGGGCGTAAGGCTTATAGTAAGCTTAACCCATAGATTGGTTTAACGCTGCTATTGAGAATAGCCTTCAATCAAATAATTCCAGTCATTGTGAGTCCACTTTATCCCATGCCTTGTTACTTCCTTTTCAAAGCTGCGTTTTAAGCGCTTCAGATTACTGCTTTTCCAGGCATGCTTTGGCTTTAACATTTTGGCGCGATCAAAGTCGATGAGCCAAAATAAGCCCTCTT
>NZ_LWGJ01000052.1:0-550 GCF_001635845.1 Oleiphilus sp. HI0132
CAGCCAGTATGAAGTGTATATGGCCACGCGCCTCGAAGGGGAAGACACCTTCTTTTTACCCTTTAACAAAGGCACCAAGGATGGTGGAGCCGGTAACGATGTACCTAAGGATGTGAATCAGTACGCCACCGATTATTTATGGAATGAGGTGTTACAGCCCGATAACCTGCTGAATATTCTTGCCCGTTTTGTGCATTTACAAATCGAAGAAAAGGAAGACTGGGAAGGGCGTAAGTACAAGAAAGAGACATTAATCTTCCCGCGTTACCACCAGTGGGATGTGGTCACCAAATTGGTTGATGCTGCCCTTACCGAAGGCCCAGGTAATAAGTATCTGATACAACACAGTGCCGGTTCCGGTAAATCCAACTCCATTGCCTGGTCGGCGCATCAGTTATCCAGCATTCATACCGCAGAAGGTAACAAACTGTTTGATTCGGTGATTGTGGTCACTGACAGAACCGTGCTGGATGATCAGCTGCAAGAAACCATCTCGCAGTTTACCTCGGTAGAAGGTGTGGTGGGGCGTATTAACCGCAGCGAAGGTGAT